>JBOGWW010000075.1:0-13092 GCA_050693655.1 Actinomycetota bacterium
ACCCAATGCATCCGATGCTCTCTCCCGACCACTCGGCCTCGCCGCGCGGCTGCAGCGAGCCGGCCTCGTCGGCTGGGGCGCCGGGATCTTTCTTTTAGGACTCGCGTACGGATCGATGAGTCGTTCCATCGAAGAGCTTGTGGAGAGCAACCCCGAACTCTCGGAGGTGCTCCTCCAACAGGAAGCGAGCCTGACCGACTCCTTCTTGGCTACGGGACTGCTGACGGTGGCCCTGATCGTGGAAGGCTGCGCGATCCAATCGATGCTTCGCCTGCGTGCCGAGGAGACCGCGGGACGGGTCGAATCCCTGCTCGCGACCGCGACGAGCAGAGACCGCTGGACCTGGAGCCATGCAACCGTTGCCCTGGTCGGCAGCACCGTGGTCCTCACTCTCGGAGGGCTCGGCGCGGGCCTGAGCCACAGCCTCACGGTCGGCGACTTGGGCGAGCTCCCCCGGTTAACGGGCGCCGCTCTGGTGAACGCGCCCGCGGTGTGGCTTCTGGCTGGCCTTGGCGCTTTTCGGGCTGGTGCCGCGAGCGGTCGCCGCCTCGTGGGCACTCCTGTCGCTGTGCGTCGTCGTCGGGATACTCGGCCGCTCTCTAGACCTTCCCGAGTGGATCATGAACCTGTCGCCCTTCGAGCACACCCCCGCTCTCCCCGCGGAAGACCTAACGATTGCGCCGCTGGGCGCGCTGGGCGCGCTGACCGCCGGCCTGATCTTCCTCGGACTCGCCGCCTTCAGGCGCCGAGATCTCACCCTGAGTTAGCACCCCGGAAAATGCGGACGAGCACTCAAGGCTCGAGGAAACAGAAAGGGGTCGCCTATTTGGTCGAGTACCAGGGCTCGGAGATATCGAGGTACTCGGGCTTCCCGTCCGAGATGGCCTCCCACGCCTTTATGAATTCTTCGAACTCCGGAGTGGAGGACGACTCCTTCTCCTTGGCGCGGGCCTCGGCTTCGGAGGTGAAGTAGATGGCGTTCGTGAAGCGACCGTTCTCCGGATGCCAGGCCACGACCCCTCCGATCACGTCGGGTCGCAGCTCGTTCATCTGGTCTTGTCCGGCCCTGTCGAGCTCCCGGGCCTTGTCCACATCGGTGGTCTTGCCCTGGATCACCTGCACGAAGCCGGCGTCATCGGAGCCCCCATCTTTCATCAATTCGACCAGCGTGCAGTCGTGGAACAGGGGATCCTCGAGGTAGTGCGAAGTCTCCTCCCACCACGCGCTCTGCTCGGCGCGGCCACTGTTCGCCCGGGCAGCCTCCTCGTCCTCGAAGCGGGCGAGCGCGATGAACTCGCCGTCCGCGGTGACTCCGGCGGTGCTGCCGAGGTAGCCCTCGGCGTCCGGCTTGAGCTCTTGGTCCCACCTCTCCCATTGCTTGCGAAGGCCCGCAACGTCCTTCGCCTTGCCCTGGATCACCTGTATGAACATGACTCCTCCCTCCCTTGGACTGCTTCGTTTCTACATCCCCTGGCAAGGGCGTCAAGTGGACGATAGCGGCATCGACGGAACCACCTGGTATGGGGAGGTGAGCTTCAGCGGCCGAGTGGACGGTCGCCGATCCAGTAACGCGGTCCCGGGCCGCGCGCGGAGGCGCGGTCGCCGGGATTCGCGAGGCGGCAGCGGTCGAGCGAGAGGCAGCCGCATCCGATGCACTCGGTTAAGCCGAGCTTGAGGCGCTCGAGCTCGTCGATCCGCTCGTCGATCCGCGCCCCCCACTTGCTCGAGAGCCGCGCCCAATCACGGCGCGTGGGGGCCCGATCGGGAGGGAGTTTGGCGAGTTCCGCGCCGATCTCCTCGAGAGTCAAGCCGATTCGCTGGGCGAAAACGATGAAGGCAATCCGACGCAGCACCGGCCTCGGGAAGCGACGGTGGCCCGAGCCCGCACGCTCGGACTTGATCAGGCCCCGCTCCTCGTAGAAGCGAAGGGCAGAAGCGGCGACACCGCTGCGCCGCGTTGACCTCACCGATGGTCAGCAGCTCCGTCATCCGACGAGGAGAACACAATGTCTCCTTGACTTCAAGCTCACTTGAACTTTTAGACTGTGTACTCGGATTCTCGAGAGGAGAGCGTGCATGAACAAAGCTCGAACGGCCAGCCGGCAGATCACCGAGGAGGTCACCTCCTGGCCGGGGGTGGAGGCAGGTCCCGGCCGCCGTGGCGAGTTCGCCTTCAGAGTCGAGCGCCGGGAGATCGGTCATTTGCACGGCGACTTCGCCGCCCACTTCTTCTTCCCCAAGCGCGTCTGGGAAGACTTGTTCGAGCAGGGTCGGATCGTTCACCACCCGGTCTTCCCCGACAAAGCGGGGCCGGCGGCGCGCGGCATCGAAGACGAAGAAGACGTCCGCGACGTGATCGCGCTCCTGCGCTTGAACTACGAGCGCGCGATCGGCAAGGCGCGCCGATCGAGAGCGACGGCGGGCCCTGGGCGATGACCGATCTCGTCCACACGGAGATGCCGCTTGCCGGCGTCTACGCCTCGGCGCCGGAGCCCCTTCCATTCGCCCCCTCGCTTCACATCCGTGCCTTCACCTTGAAGCGCGACCTGGGAAATCTGCTTATCTACAGCGTCGCCGGACTCGGGTCGGACGTCGCGGCGTTAGAGGATCTCGGCGGCATCTCACGTCAATACCTGAACCACCGCCACGAGGCCATGTTCATGTCTGAGCGAATCTCCGCTCCGCTCTACGTGCACGAAAACGAGCGTGGATCCGTCTCCAAAAGGAGTCACGTCGACGCGACCTTCTCAACTCGGCACCTGGTCGACGACGATTTCGAGGTGATCCCCACCCCGGGCCACACAAGCGGCGCGACCGCGTACCTCTGGGACGGCGGCGAGCATCGGCTGTTGTTCACGGGTGACACCATCTACCTGGACGAGGGCGAGTGGGTCGCCGCGGTGCTTGAATCGAGCGACAGGATCCGCTACCTCGAGAGTCTCGAGCGGATTCGAGAGCTCGACTTCGATGTGCTCGTGCCGTGGGCTGCGACCGGTGGCCGGCCCTATCACTCCCTTACCGACAAGGCTACCGACAAGGCCGACACCAAGCGTCGGATCGACGCCATCCTCGATCGGCTGCGGCGGGGAGAGACCCGCTGAACCCAGAGCGTCCGCCGCTCGGGCGCCGTCCCCTGGCTCAATCGCTCTGATTACTCACCCGCCTCGACACACGACAACACCTCATGGATCTTGCGACCCGGAAACACGGCCGAGAACACACGCTCTTTCTCCCTCGACCGGAAATCTTGAGGTGTGTCGGCGTGGGAGGGCACGTTGTCCCCGATGGTGTAGGCCGACAGGAACGTAGCTATGTCTTCTGCACGAACGTTGTTCTTCATCAACTGTTCTTCATCCAGAAAGAACAATGTTGGAGTGGTCTCCTGGATGATTCCTCGTCCGTCGTCGCTCTCGTCAAAGGCGGCGTCGACGTCGGCGAGGAGCTCCTCCGTCTTGATGCTCCAACCGCTCTTGATCTCGCTGGGAGGTATCTGGCCGTGATCCGCGGTTACGAGCATCACATAGTTCTCCCACCCCACGTGGAGATCCATGAAGTCGATGAGATCTCCCAGGGCCTCATCGACTGAGGCGATGGCCTCCCGTTGCTCCAAAGAGTCCGTGCCGAGGCTGTGACCGACACGGTCGGGAGTCTTGTAGTTGATGTAGAAGAGGTCGGTGATCTCATCCGAGCCGAACTGCTCGTTCAGAAGGATCGCTTTAGTTGTCCGGTTGATCCAGCGTGCGAGTGCGGGCGTCCAATCCAGCTTTTCGTCTATGCGATGTCCCATCCACCGCTGGTCCACTCTCCCGTCTTGCCGGTCAAGCGCGGCCATATCGTCGTGCGGGGTGATCGACTTGACGTACTCCGGCAGCGAATAGAAGGCGGGCGTGGTCTTCCATTGCATGCCTTCGCGGAGGCCTAGCACATCGCCGTCACCCCCCGGCCATGCTGAGCCATGCCCCAGCATGGCGAGTGGATAGTTGAAGTAACTCAGCATCCCGACTTCTGCCTCATTCCCGGTCTCGATGTCCCAGAGGTCGGCAAAGGTGGGCGTGCGTAGATTGAGCCCGGGCCTCACCTCAGGGCCCAGCTTGCGAGGCGTTCGAGTAAAGGAGCCGACGATGGAACCATCCCTGTGCCGGATCTGAATCCCCGTCACTCCGTGGTCTTTGGGGAAGACGCCCGCCGAGAGGGTCGCATGGGTCGCCGGTGTCACAGAGGGCGATGACCCCACGGTCGCCCCCTCCAGGTTGACACCCTCCTCGATCATCCGTGCGAGGTTTGGCCAGGCGTCCGGCCAGCGCTCGAGGGCATTCCATCCGCCGCCGTCGATAACGACGGTCACGATCAACCTCGGAGCTTCTTTACCTCGGTCAAGGACGCTTTTCAAAGCTCGTCCCCGGCCCGGGAAATCGAAGCCCACGAGCCAGCCGAAAGTGGGAGCCACGTCCGCCAGTGTCACCTCGGAGCCCAGGCGCACGTGTCCCTGGGCGGGCACGTGACCGGGACCGTAGAAGACCAACGGCACTTCCTGGAGAAAGTCGAAGGGCCCGGAGTGCATCGATGTGAACCCGCCCATGTAATTCTGAGGCGGCATCTGCACCACCAGATCTCGAGAGTCCCTCGTCGCTCGCCCCCCCCGATCGATTAGCCGAACCCAGCGCGGAGGCAACTCACAGGCCGTCGCCATGTACGTCTCGCGCTTTTTCGAGGAGGGAGTGCGGGTCTCTTGCTCTTCCCCCTGCGACCGCACCCCGGTAATGAGCGCTGCGAGAACCACCAAGCCCACAACGACCGTGATGGTCGGGCCCTGGATGAGACGCGGCCTCCGCTTAGGCAAGCACCTTCAGCTCCGTCGTTCGAAGACAGCCCTCTGCACGAGGCCCATGCGTTGCCTCAGGGCGATCAACGATTCGGCCGTATCGAGGCGTCTCAGCAGAGGGAGGTTTTTGGGAACCAGCAGGTCACGAGTGAAGGAGATCTCGCGGAGTCCCGATGACTCGGCCGCGTGCAGCAGGGCCTCACGCGACCGCCAAACGTGGTCGCCCTCCGGCATCTTCAACCGCAACCGTTCGGCGGTATGAAGTACCCAGCTCCAGCGCGGGTTTGCCGTGACAACGACGAGCCGCCCCGACTCGGAAAGGCTCCCGGCGAGATTCTTGAAACACGAATCGAGGTCCAGTGTGTGTTCAACCAGGTCGACCGCGACGACATAGTCGAAACGGTCGGGAAGAGGGCGCACCGTGATGTCGTGGACTTGGAAGCGCAAAGAGGGGTGCTTTGCGGCGGCGATCGCAACCATCTCGCTGCTGAGATCGACGCCCAAGCCGTCGCTCGCACCAAGCGATGCAAGGATGTCACCGGTACCGCAACCGACCTCGGCCACACTCTGCCCGCGCGGAATCGCCTCACCGACCCTTCGTGTTACGAATCCGTAGTAGTGGTGAGCCTTCCCCTTCCAATTGTCGTAGTCGGACGCGACGGCATCAAAATGTCGTCGAACGCGCTGATTCATCGGAAGCGAAGCCGCCGTGCACCGATTACCGCCATCCGAAGGAGCAGAAGGCCGTGTCTCCATCGCTGGATGTTTGTCGATCCATAGGTTCGCGATCGGTATCTGACGGGGACCTCGCGGATTCGAAGTCCGAGATTCGACGCACCGAACAGAAGATCGAAGTCGCCGAAGGGATCGAAGTCGCCGAACACCTCTCGGCGTGCAGCTAACCGCCGGTAGTCGGCGGCCCACATGACTTTCGTGCCGCACAACGTATCGGTGATTCTCTGGTCAAGGATCCACGAGAAGACGATGCTGAAGAACTTGTTGCCGAAGATGTTGGCCAGCCGCATCGCTTGGTCTTCCAGCGGGTAGACGAGGCGGGTACCATTGATGAACTCGCCCTTCTCCTCTGTCAGTGCATAGAAGAACTTCGGAAGATCCTCCGGCGGGACGGTGAGGTCTGCGTCGAGGATCATGAGGATGTCCCCCGACGCAAGGTCGAAACCCTTTCTCACCGCATCGCCCTTACCAGTGCCGTCTCCCTGGTGGATCAACTTGATGTCGCGCTCCGGATGGTCCGCGATGACGTCCTCGATCTCGTTGCACGTCCCGTCGGTCGAGTTACCGTCCACGAAGACGATCTCTGTGTGCGAGCCCATCTCAGGTACCCGGTCAATAGCGGAACGGATGTTGCCCTTTTCATTTCGGGTGGGTATCAACACGGTGCAGGAGGGATCGGCGGACCTCAACACGGCTCCGCCCGGGTGCCAGCGCGACTTGACGTATGAGGTGATGCCGAGATGCCGGACAACCGGCAGCGGCGTTAGAAATTGGTTGAGTCTACGGGCGATCGAAGACGGCCCTATCGGAAGAGGAGTCCTGTACCCGGACGCCACGGTCTGAAAATCGGCAAGTTCCAGAAGGTTGACGAGATCCTGGCGAGATAGCCAGTTCTGCAGAGGCTCCTTGCCCTTCAAACGCGTACGTTCGACCAGTTTGAGCAAGGGCTCCCAGGCGAAGTTGTAGTGGGTGATGATTACCCTCGTCGTGGCATTGACCACGAGTTCCAGGTTGCGAAAGAATGCCCATGCATCCAACAGGTACCCCGCGAGGTTGGTTATCACGACATAATCGAACGCCTCCGCGACTGGAAGCTGCTCAACGTCGCCACAGACAAACGTCAGGTGAGAATGATTCCGCTTGGCTTCGCGCAAGAGATCCTCAGAGAAATCTATCCCGACTCCGAGCGACGGTCGCAGGGATGAGAGCAACTCTCCGTCGCCACAGCCGAGCTCGAGGACTCGGGCACCCGGCGGGACCTGATCACGAACAAAACCGTACGTGTCCTCGTAGTAGAAGCGGTGTATTCGTCGAGCCCTTCGCGGCCGGGCGGCCGTCGAGTTGAAATGCTCCCTTACGGAGGAGCGTTTCTTCGCGTCCAAAACGCGCGTGCCCTCCACAGGAGGCGGCGTTTCGATCACGGTGCCCACGCGTGGCGCGGATCGACGGCGAGTGCGCTCAAGCACATGCGTAACCTATAGCATCTCCGTCCGATGAGTGTCTCCAGGCTTGCGACCGTGCATAGGAGATTTCGCAAAGGCGATCGGACTTTCTCTGCGGTCCCGATCGTCGCGAAGGCGGTGGCGGGGCCTGCACTGATCGTGGTCGGGGTTCTGACGGTTCTAAGAGAGATCGCCTTCTCCGGCAAGTTGCCCGATGCACACGTCGACCTGGTGACGTTCTTTCTACCCAAGTACTGCTTCCTTGGCAGCTCGCTTCAGACCGGCACGGTACCGGGGTGGGACCCGCACGCCATGCTGGGGGCGCCCTTTGCGGCCGATCCGCTGTCGGGCTGGATGCAGGCGGCCCCGATGCTGCTCTACGGGCTTCTGCCTTGCTCCCTCGCAACGCAGTGGATCGTGATCGTCCACCCGCTGTTGGCCGGATTGGGCGTCTACTGGTTTCTCCGGACTGAGGGCACGTCTCGGATCGCCGCGACCGTCGGCGGACTCGCGCTCTCCATGGGCACTGCGGCGGGAGTGCTGGTTGCTGCCCTGCACTTCGCCGGAATCGTGGCCTGGACGTCGGTGCTGCTGGCCGCGGCGGCTCAATGCTTTAGGTCCCGAACATGGACCACACGGATCGTCTGGCTCGTGGTGACGGCAGTCGCTTGGGGACAGCTCGCGGCGACGAGCCTCAGTCAAGGGACGATGATCGGTACAGCAGCGCTCGTGATCTACGGCTCCTTCCGCCTCACCGCGGAGGTGCACGAATCGAGACTATCTGCCCGGGGCGCGGTCGCACTTGCAATTCTTCTAATCGTGGCGCTTCCGGCAGTGAACCTCGCCTACTTGTTGCCGCGACTCGCCTACCTGCCCCGCACCACATTGGGAGCCGGCTATACGGAACTGGCCCAAATCCAGGCAGCGCTGACCGGAGAGGAGCTCGTGAACGAACCTCGGGTTGGTTGGGCTCTTGAGTTTGTGTGGCCGGTCAAACTCGCCCTCTCGAGGGGGGTCTACCTCGGAAGCGGGTTGTTGCTGGCCTGGGGCGCCCTCTGGTCGCGGCAGCACCGGAGGCTCGCCATAGCCTTGGCCCTTTACGGATCCCTTATGTATGTCCTCTCGCTCAGAGTCACCGCCGAGGCGATCGCCTCGCTGGCGGCCGACCTCCCGTTGGTAGACGTCTATCTCCATCGCCCCGCGCGTATGGCTTACGGTGCTCTAGTCGCCCTTGCCCTGCTGGGAGGCATTGGGGTGGACGCGTGGCTGCGCGCGACCACTAAGAGAGCAAGGATCCTCATGTTGGTGCCCGGCGTTTTGTTGTGGAGCGTGTTTCCACTCGCGTTGAACCAGACGCCTTCCTTGAAGCTGATGCTCGCGGGCTCGATCGTCAGCCTGACGTTACTCGTTGTAAGTACACGCTGGCGCGTTGTCGTTGTTGCTCTGCCCGTGGTCCTTGCGACTCAGCTCGGCTTCAACGCCCTCGGTGGCGAATCAATTGGGCCGCGCCTACCGGACCTGAACATAGGCAAGGGCCACCAGATGCGTGCGCTCGGCAAGCCCACGATCGACGCGTCGAGTTTTCTGAAACGGACCGAGATACAACGGATGATCCTCGCGGGCGATGCTCGGCTGCTCCGGTTAGGGGGATCGGGCTTGCGTAGGTTCGCGAAGAGCGAACCGCGGCCGTTCCCTCTCGGTGTCGAGGAGGTGCAGGGATACAACTCGCTGCAGAAGCTGAGGTATTGGATCTTCGTCCGAACCTACGGCAATGGCAGCAAGATCTACAACAAGTCCTTCTTCCAAGACCCCCCGGTCTTCGTGTACGACCTCTTGGATGTTGGCTGGGTGACCACGAACTCGCCAATCGGGCCACCAACCGGTGACTGGGAGCCAGTCGTAACCCACTCCCGCACGACGCTCTACGAGAGGAAGACATCTACCGACCGGGCTTCGATTGTTGCGTCGTGGCATGTCGCAGACGGACCCGATACCGCGTTGCAATTGCTGTCGAGCGAAGACGCCAGTGGCTCGGAGAGCATCGTTCTGGAAACCGATCCCGGCATCACCCCATCGGGAATGAATGCGGGTGACGCTCGCATCTCATTCCAATGGCGCGACTCGCAAGAAGCTCGCATCGAAGCATCCACGCGAACCCCGGCGATGCTGCTGGTGAGAAATCCCTATGACCGTCACTGGGAGGCAGAGGTTGACGGACGAGCATCGCCACTACTTCGGGCGAACTATCTCTTGCAGGCGGTGCCGCTGCCGGCCGGCACCCACACCGTCGTTTTGCGCTACCGCGACCCTTGGATCGCTCGGGGCGTGGGCGGCTCGTTACTTTCGCTCACGGCTCTTGGGGTCGCGGCAGCGATAGCGTGGTTCAGGCGACGGTCGGTAGGGGATCGGAAGCGGCTCCCATGACGGGCAGCTCGGTCCATCCGGACGAAGACGATCTGGAGTCACCTCCAAGCGTTCCCCGGCAGGCCGCCTCGCTGAGCCCGTACCGATGAGTTTTCCCTCGCGGCCCCGTCTTACCTTCGACGACAAAGCGGCCACGAGAGGAGAGTGCAATGGCCCAGATGCAGAAGATCGTCCCGAATCTGTGGTTCGACGCGGAGGCCGAAGAGGCAGCGAATTTCTATACCTCCATCTTCAAGAACTCCCACGTCAGAACGGTCATGCGCTACGGAGAGGCAGGGCCACGGCCTGCCGGAATGGTGATGACCGTGACGTTCCGACTCGAGGGACAGGAATTCACGGCGCTGAACGGGGGGCCCGAGTTCAAGTTCAACGAGGCCATCTCCTTGCTGGTGAACTGCGAGTCGCAGGAAGAAGTCGATGAGCTATGGGAGAGGCTCTCTGAAGGTGGAGAGAAAGGACCGTGCGGCTGGCTGAAGGACAAGTTCGGTGTGTCCTGGCAGATCACTCCCACCGTTCTGGACGAGATGCTGCAAGACGAGGACGCCGACAAGGCCAATCGCGTTATGAAGGCGATGCTGGAGATGACCAAGATCGACATTGAAGCCCTAGAGAAGGCATACGCGCAGGGATAACGAGGGCTGTCGCCACACCTAACAAGGTTCGGAGGCAGGCACCGCACGCGCGGGGGGAAGGTATCGATCCTGATACTGGTCGATGACGGGCCCCGGTCGGCGGTATGTCAGGCTTGTCGCAATGGGACGAATGCCGGAGCACGCGGCGCTCGCACACTGGGCGAAAATCATCGAGGGGCTGCGCTGGGCCGCGTTCATCGTTGACGAGGACTGGCGGCTGCTCTGGACGTCGACCGAACTGGAGGGATTTCTGGGGCGGCCGACCGAGGAGGAGCTGGGCTACGGGCGGAACATCGTCGAGGCACTCACCGGTCAAGCCTGGACTCGCGCGGCGTCGCCGGACAGTCAAGGCCGCATGTTCCGAGACGTCGTTCCGCATCTCGTAGATGAGCTCTCGACCCGAGGAGTGGCTCTGCGGGATGTCGTGCCCCCGGAGTTCGGCCCGTTGCTGGATCAAATCGAGACGCGGTCGTTTTCACCGGCAGTTGCGACCTCGCTCGACTACATCGAACCGTTCGCCGACACCGAGCTTCCGGTCTACCGAGTGGACCTGCTCTTGATGACCATCCACGACGAAGAAGATCGGCGGATCGGAGCCATGGGGCTCTGTTCCATGGGCGTGCGCCCAGGCCTCGTTTCGCTGCTCGCACGAGGGGACGAGTCGATGTACGAACGGATGGCGCAGCTGATAGAGCCGGGCCCCCACCAAGCGGCAATCCTGTTCTGCGACATACATGGCTCGGGTGACGTATCGCGGCGACTTCCGAGCGCGATGTACTTCAAGCTGATCCGGAGACTCTGGACGGAGATCGATAGGACCGTCGCGGACAACATCGGGATCATTGGAAAACACGCCGGCGACGGGGCGTCGGCGTTCTTTGTTGTTGAGGACTCTGGTTCACGATCGGAGGCCGCAGAGGCCGCAATACGTGCGGCGCGCGAGATTCATGAAGTATCGGCGCGAACTTTCGGTGAAGTCCTTGAGACCCCGTGCCTGATGCGCATCGGTCTTCACTGGGGGCCGAATCTTTACATGGGACAACTGGTGCCGGGCGGCCGCCTCGATGTGACCGCTCTTGGGGACGAGGTAAACGAGTGCGCGCGAATCCAGGAGTGCGCGGAGAAGGACGAGACGTTGGTGTCCAAACAATTGATGGAGCAATTGAGCGGGGATGCCGCGGCGAGGCTGGGTCTGGATCCAGAGAAGCACTCGTACGAACTCGTGTCCCAGCTCAAAGGCGTGACCGACAAAGGAGTGCGTGACGCAGGAACGATTCCGGTCACTCGTCTCTAGCGATAAGGCCTCCGTTCGAGCAGGGGGCTCGTCAGTCCTTGAGGATTGTCAGGTCGAGCCGACCAAGGCGCGTAGGGTCGGCGAGTAAGTCGATTTCGACGATCCTCCCGCGCGTGATCGTGATGCCGAGTACGACCCGCGGCCGTCCGCCCCGAACCCACACGGCTCCCACGGCTCCGTCCACGAGTGCCGGTCGTGCGACCCGGGCACGTCCCGAGAATGTGGCGGCGACGGCCGCCGCACCGCGGACCTCCTTCGATGCGCCCCGCATCCACGGCTCCGGGGTCGGCCCGGAGCACGACGTCTGGGTCGAGCAGCGCGAGAAGCGCCTCGAAGTCACCGCCGCGCGAGGCTGCGAGGAAGGCGTCGACCACTTCTCGCTGCCGGGTGAGATCGGTGTCGGGAACCGTGGCCACTCCCTGCACCCGGCGACGGGCGCGGCTCGCGAGCTGCCTTGCCGCGCTGGGGGAGCGGCCCACGCTGGGAGCGATCTCATCGAAGGGTACGGAGAACATGTCGTGAAGCACGAACGCCGCTCGTCTCGGAGCGGCTGAGTCGGAGCCAGGCCTCCTGGACGGCGTCGTCCGCCTCGCTCGGTGAGCCGAGCATCCCGTAGGCCACGGCCCGGAGGTGGGCCCGGTGGGCCTCGAATCGCTCCGCCAGCCAGTCGCTCTCATCCATCGTTCACATTCTTCCGTCGCGTCCCGTCACACCAGTGACGTAGGAAAACCAGGTCGATGTGACAGGGCGAGTGTGAGGAGATCTCTCGAGAATCGGCGACCTCGACATCCCACGGGCCGGATCACGTGAAGCGTTCAGCCGGCGACGAGCTCAGACGTAATCAACTTCGATCGGAACCGTTGTCGTCCGAGTCTGAGGAAGCTTCTGGCTCTGCTTTCTCTTCGTCATCGTCTGGTGGAATCGGGGGAGCCTCATCCCCAAATCGCGCCGCTAGGAACTGGCGGAGGCGCTCCGCAGCCCTGCCGCCCTTGACCGGCGGCTCCTCCTTGTCGTCAGGTCCTCTGGTCATGCCGCGATCATTGTCGCGCTCTTACGAGGGCACCGGTCCGGCAGACACCTTAGAGCGACAATGGTTCGAGTCCACCAACTCCTTAACGGAGTTCGCATCGTCCAATGAGTGATGGTCGGGTGACGCTGAGGTGACGGAGCATCCGGATAATTGCCTCGGCAAGGGTGGCCTGCAAAGGAGGTGGCGCCATGGAAGGCCCTGGAGATGAGGCGCTCGTTCCCGCCGGAAGCGTGCTGGAGGAAGGGCAGGCCGCGCCGCGTCCGCCGGGCGGGAAGGCGCTGCTTCGTCTTCTCGAGCTGCTCGAGCGCGACGGGTACTCGGAGCTAGCCGCGCAGACCGTCCAACTTGCGGTGTCCGAGGAAGATGCAGACCGGGTCATGGAGATCGTCGCGGCGACGGGCGTCGTTCCGACCCAAGACGAAAGCGCTGCGCGTCCCACCGCTGGGGATGTCGAGAACCTCGGGGTCGCTGAGGGGATCGCCCAGGCCTACCTGGATGCGGTCGACCAGATGGGCCCCCCCACCGGCGTCGGTCCGCAGTGGAGGTCGTGCGGCCCCTGGACGGTAACCAACGGTCAGACCTACGGAGCCACCCGAATCAATGCTTCCGGACGTATCTCGGCTATGGCGGTCGACCCAGGCAACGCCGCCCATGTCCTGGCGGGAGCCGCCAACGGAGGTGTGTGGGAGAGCTTCAATCGCGGCGCGTCGTGG
>JBOGWW010000076.1:0-3827 GCA_050693655.1 Actinomycetota bacterium
GTGCACCGCTACGTCCGCTACGACGATCTGCTGGCCCTGAGTCACGACCGTGGCGAACTCCTCGTAGCGCGCGGCACCGCGAATCACCGAGAGGTAGGCGGGCGTATCCCTGAAGAAGTCGATCGACGCCCGGATGCCGTGCTCGATGCGGGCCACGGGCTGACCCAGCTTCTCGATCTCTTGCTGCTGAGCGCGCCGCAGCTTGTGCAGGCACTCCTGCAGCAGCTCGGTGAAGAGAGCTTCCTTCGACTCGAAGTACCAGTAGAAAACGCCCTTGCCCACCCCGAGGGTGTCGCACACGTCGCCGACCGTCGTACCGTGATAGCCCTGATCGGCGAACAGTCGAAGTGCGACGTCCATCACCTGGTCCCTGCGCTTCGACCCCCGCTTGGTGAGCTTTCGAGTTGCCATCCGACGTACCCTACACCGCCTTGCCTCTGGTTGGAAGAATTAGCTACTTACTACCCCTTCAGACGGGCTCGGGCTCGGCCGGTTACATATCGCCGATCTTGGAACATGGCCGAATCGTTGCCGTGAGGGTAGAGTCCCCGACGATGAGGAGACGACGAGTCGTCATTGTCGGCGCCGCCGGAAGAGACTTCCACAACTTCAACACCGCCTTCCGAGGTGACACGAGCCACGAGGTCGTCGCCTTCACCGCCACCCAGATTCCCGGAATCGACGATCGGGTCTACCCACCGGAACTCGCCGGTGACCTCTATCCCGACGGGATTCCGATCGTGTCCGAGGACGATCTCGAAAGCGTTTGTGCCCGGCATGACGTGGAAGAGGTGGTGTTTGCTTACTCGGACACCAGCCACAAGCACGTGATGCACCTGGCGTCCCGCGCTCTGGCGGCCGGGGCCGACTACCGGCTGCTCGGCCCCCGCGCCACGATGCTCGCATCGACCAAACCCGTGGTTGCGATCTGTGCGGTGCGGACCGGCTCGGGAAAGTCCCAGACCACTCGCCACGTCGTGAAGTGCTTGAAGGAGCTCGGTCAGAAGATCGCCGTGGTTCGTCATCCCATGCCCTACGGCATCCTCAGCGAGCAGGCGGTGCAGCGTTTCGAGACCTACGAGGACCTGGTAACTGCGGACTGCACGATCGAGGAGCGGGAGGAGTACGAGCCACATCTCGCCCAGGGATCGATCGTGTACGCGGGCATCGACTACGGAGCGATCCTGGAGCGCGCTCAGGAAGAAGCCGACGTCGTCGTGTGGGACGGGGGGAACAACGATCTTCCTTTCTACAAGCCGGACGTCCACATCACCGTGGCGGATCCCCTGCGCGTGGGTCACGAGATGAGCTACCACCCGGGCGAGGCCAACCTGCGCATGGCCGACGTAGTCGTCATCAACAAAGTGGACTCGGCCGAGGAAGAGGACCTTGCGTCGCTGAAGAAGACCATCGACGAGGTCAATCCCGGGGTTCAGGTCGTCGAGGCTCATTCGCCGATCACGGTCGACGACGAGGAGGCGCTCAGGGGCAGGCGCGTCATCGTGATCGAGGACGGACCGACGCTTACGCACGGGGAGATGCGCTACGGCGCGGGCGTCGTGGCCGCCAAACGAGCCCAGGCAGCATCGCTCGTCGACGCCAGACCCTTCGCAACAGGCTCGATCGCGGAGGTCTACGAGAAGTATCCCCATATCGGGCACGAGCTGCTGCCCGCCATGGGTTACTCGGATCAGCAGCGCAGGGACCTGAGCGACACCATCAACGCCTCCGACGCGGACGTCGTCTTGATCGCTACGCCGATCGATTTGCGAAAGATCTGCGATCTGGACAAGCCCGCGGTGCGTGCTACCTACGAGCTGGAGCCGGTTTCACAACCAGACATCGCGACGATCCTGGCGCAGCGGCTGAGGTTCTAAGGAAAAGGCCGCCCCTATGTGAATGTGGCCATCGTCACCGTGTCGAAACCGCTGCGACGGCTTAGCCGGGCTGGGGCCGAGCCGGGAAGGCGAGCTCCTCGGGAGCGAGGCGCTCGACCAGCGCGCGCACGAAGAGGCTCAGGTCGGTGATGATGCCGATCGATTGCCAGGACCCCCGGTCCATCAACTTGGTAACCGTCGCCTGGTTGATGTCAACACAGACGAGGGGAACCGAGGCGGGCAGGCAGTTGCCGGTCGCGATGCCGTGCAACATCGTGCCCACGACGATGCAATAGCCGACGAGGTCGTCTCCGTCGGGACCCCAGATGAGTGCACGCAGCTTTTGCTGTACCGCCATCATGTCTGTCACCGTCTCCGGCATGGGTCCGTCGTCGCGCACGCTGCCGCCGAAGAGGTAGTCGCATTTGTGCTTCACGAGGTGATAGACGATGCCGTCCGCGAAGATGCCCGCATCGATCGCAGCCTGAAAGGATCCCTGCCTTCGAACCTCGTTCAGCGCTCGGATGTGATGCTCGTGCCCATGGTCCGCAGGTGTGCCGCGATCGAGATGCACACCGAGGGAGGTGCCGAAGATGTTCGATTCAACGTCGTGAGCGGCGACACCGTTTCCGGCAAAGAACGCGTTGACGTAACCGGCTCTAACAAGCGCGCTGATGTCGGGGGCGGTGCCGGTATGTACCACCGCGGGTCCCGCGACCCACATGATGCGCTTGCCCTCGGCCTTGACTCCGCGCATCTGACCGGCGACCTGGTCCAGTAGCAGGCCCTTGGGCTTTTCGGAAGAGATGTCCGAGATCATGAACTCGAACGCCTCCCGGTCCTCCCCACGCGGTCGTTCGATGGGCAGCGCCCGTATCCCGAGTCCCGACATCACGACCTTCATGCCCTTGCGGATCTCGCCCATGGGGACGGTGCGTGCGCCGGCACCCTCGACGACGATGCCGCAGTCCATCTCGGGATGGGTGACACGCAGCCACTTCCCATCGATGTGTATCTCGGTCTCGAGATTGGTGGAGGAGTAGAAGCCCGGAGGCAGCGCCCCGTCCATGTCGGCTTCCACGAGTTGAGCGTTGCCGACGGTCTCGGGATTGGCCCCGTGCACGCGTAGCTGATCGAGGAGGTGGGTCATCTCCTCCTCCGTGTCCGTGGTCACCTCGATGCGGGCGTTCGAGGCGTCGTCGTGGCGAACGCCCAGGTTCAGCTCGACGAGCCGGTAGGTGTAGCCCGCGTTGATGACCTCGTCCAGCACCCTGGGAAGAGTGAGGTTGTCGATGATGTGGCCGCTGAGGCTGACCGTCTCCGAAGGCATGCGCGCTGGACTCCTTTGTCGCGTGGCCGTGCGCTAACCATCACACTCTAGGTTTCGGCGGAACTCCGCTGCGCCTCGCCGAGCGAGAAGCTCGGTATCCGCCCTCCGGGCGGGCGAGTCTCTTAGGATCTGTTCTTGATGAACTCATAGGTTGATTGGTAGACCCTGTGCCGATCGACGTCGAGCGTGATGACGTGGTAGCTGTCGTCGACCCAGATGAGCTCTTTGTCGCTGGAAGCAACCCCGTCGTGGATCTCGAGAGCGTTGTCCGGATGAACGGTGTGGTCGTTGTGCGAATGCATCACGAGCAAAGGGCAACTCACCCGGGGAAGCGACCGGCGAGCCCCTTTGATGAACTGCAGCATCTGGTGACCCGCGCTGGTGGGAAAGCGCTCGTAGGCGATCTCCGCGCCCTCGGGATCGGCGATGTCGTTGGCCACTCCCGGAATCGATTTGGTGACCCGGCGAATGACTCCGGCGAAGAAACGTCGCGGGTCCCTGATGAGCACCAGGCCGGCCAGGGTCACCAGCCCGGCCACCTTCTCGGGGTGGCGGGCGGCGAAGTCGATTGCCAGGGCCGAGCCGAACGACAGTGACACCAGAAAGACCCGGTCGCGACC
>JBOGWW010000077.1:0-16860 GCA_050693655.1 Actinomycetota bacterium
GAGGCACGCGACGCGTTGGAAGGTGCAAAGGAACGGCTCGAAGTAAGCGCGGGCGCGCGTCTGATCGGCGTCGCGGGAACGGTGACACAACTGGCGCTACTGAAGAGCGGCCTACCCGTCTACGACCCGGACGTCACCCACCACATGGTCCTTTCGCACGGCGACGTTCGCCGGCTGGCTCGCCGGCTCGAGTCACTCGACCTCAGCCAGCGCCGGCGCGTAAAGGGATTGGAGCCGGGCCGCGCCGACGTCATCCTGGCCGGAGGCGAACTGCTTCTCGGGGTGATGGAGACGTTCGACAACGCCGAGGTGCTGGTGTCGGAGAAGGACATCCTCGACGGCCTGGTCATCGAACTACTGCAATAGTCCCTACATTTGCATGCTCCATGCGTTCATGTGGGGGAAAGTGGTCGTCAGGTAACGAAGAGAGGCGCGTGTGGCGCGGTAGCCTTCGGTGAATGAGCGACTTCATCTGGGAGCCGACTCCCGACTACATCGAGAACGCAAACGTCACGCGTCTTATGCATCGACAGGGCGTCGATGATTTCCACGACTTCGTCAAACGATCCCAGGACGACATCGAGTGGTTCTGGGACGCGGTGGTCGAGGATCTCAACATCGAGTTCTTTTCGCCCTACGACCGGGTGCTGGACGTTTCGGCCGGCCCCCAGTGGCCGAAGTGGTTCGGCGGAGGGACGATCAACCTCACTCACAACTGCGTCGACCGGCACTCTGCGTCCGACCTCGCCGATAGCCGCGCCCTCGTCTGGGAGGGTGAAGACGGAGGGGTTCGAACCCTGACCTACGCGGAGCTGGAGGCCGAGGTCAACCGGGTGGCGAACGGCCTGCAGTCGGCGGGGATCCGCACCGGCGACGCGATCGGTGTCTACATGCCCATGGTGCCCGAGGCCGTGATCGCGCTCTACGCGATCGCGAAGATCGGTGCCCTCTACATGCCGATCTTCTCCGGGTTCGGTGCACCCGCCGTGGCGGCGCGCCTGGCCGACTGCCGTGCAAAGGCACTGATAACGGCAGACGGGTTCTACCGCAGGGGTTCGAAGGTGGAGATGAAGTCGGTCGCAGACCTTGCCGTGAAGGAATCACCTTCGGTCGAGCACGTCTTCGTCTTCTCCCGCTTCGGCGAGGTCGCGCTCGGGCCCAAAGACCGGGCGTGGGACGAGGCCTTTGGGTCGAGCTCGGCCACTCTGGAGGCTCCTCATTTCGATCCCGAGACACCGTTCATGATCGCCTACACGTCGGGCACGACCGGCCGGCCCAAGGGCAGCGTTCACGTGCACGGGGGCTTCCTGGTCAAGATCGCCGAGGAGGTCGCCTACCAGCTCGACGCGCGACCCGGCGAGGTCCTCTACTGGGTCACCGATATGGGTTGGATCATGGGACCGCTCGAGATGGTCGGCGGCCACGCCGCGGGGGCAACGGTCTTCATGTACGAAGGAGCGCCCAATTACCCCGAGGTCGACCGGTTGTGGGCCATGGTCGAACGCCACGAGATCAACGTCCTGGGTGTTTCGCCCACGCTGGTGCGAGCGCTGATGCCCGGCGGCGAAGAGGTTGTTCGCCGGCACGACCTTTCGAGCCTCCGCATTCTCGGCTCGACCGGCGAACCCTGGAACCCGGAGCCGTATCGCTGGTTCCACACCGTCGTCGGGGGATCCCGTTGTCCCATCATCAACCTGTCGGGCGGAACCGAGGTCGGAGCCTGTTTCCTGGGACAGTCTCCGGTTATCCCCACCAAGGTCTGCTCGCTGGGAACGCCGTCGCTCGGCATGGCGGTGGACGTCTACGGACCCGACGGTCTCCCGGTTCGGGGTGAGGTCGGCGAACTCGTGTGCACGAAGCCCTGGCCCGCGCAGACGCGCGGTTTCTGGAACGCGCCGGAGCGGTATCTCGACGCGTACTGGTCGCGCTTCGACGGGGTCTGGGTTCATGGGGACTGGGCGTCCATCGACTCGGACGGCTACTGGTTCCTGCACGGCCGAAGCGACGACACGCTGAACATCGCGGGTAAGCGGATCGGGCCCGCGGAATTCGAGTCCGCCGCGGTCGATCACCCCGCCGTGATCGAATGCGCGGCCGTGGGCGTCCCCGACGAGATCAAGGGCACGGCCGTGTGGTGTTTCTGCATCCTGCGTCCGGAGATCGAGTCCACCGAGGAACTCCGAGCCGAGGTCAAGAAGGTCATCGCGGACGAACTCGGGAAGGCGTTCAGCCCCTCGGAGATTCGATTCGTCACCGAACTTCCCAAGACTCGATCGGCAAAGATCTTGCGGCGTGCGATCAAGGCCAAGGTCGTGGGCGAGGATCCCGGCGATCTCAGCTCACTCGAGAACCCCAGCGCACTCGAGGTCATCGAGAAGTCATTGTCGTGACGCTCTTCTATTTAGTGCGTCACGGTGTGACCTCGCACACCGGTAAGAAGCTGAGTGGTCGTATGCCCGACATTCATCTGACCGATGCCGGAACAAAACAAGCCGCCGCGGTTGCGGAGAGCCTCGCCGGGGTTCCGTTCAAGTCGATCTACACGAGCCCGATCGAACGCACGACCGAGACGGCGAGGATCATCGCCCGAAAGCACGGACTTGCAGTTCGAACGCATAAGGAACTCGCGGAGGTCGAGTACGGGACGTGGACCAACAAGTCGCTGAAGGTTGTTGCTCGCACCAAGTTGTGGGCGAGCGTCCAGAGGTGGCCGTCGGGAACGCGGTTTCCCGAGGGGGAGTCGTTCGCCGAGGTCCAGGGCAGAGGTGTGGCCGCAATCGAGACTCTGCGTTCGCGCCATCCCAAGGACCACGTTTGTTTAGTCAGTCACGGGGACTTGATCAGGCTGGTGATGGCTCACTACATGGGAATCCACCTCGACCTGTTTCAGCGAATCCAGGTGTCACCCGGATCGATTAGCGTCTTATCGGTAACCGACTCGGGCCCCGCCGTACTCACCTTGAACGCTCCGCCTGGATCGCCGTTTGGAGGATCATGAGCGAATTCACCCCCGAGATCTTCACCGCCGACTTCGTCGGACGCCCCGGCCAACGCTCGTTCTACGTGCAGGTGCGCGGGGCGTTCGGAACCCATTCCTACGAGATAGAGAAACAGCAGGTCGGGGCGCTTGCCGAGAAGCTGCGCGAGGTGCTCGTGATGGTCGATCAATCCGACACCGTGCTCGAGACGGAACCCGCCCGCGATCCGGCCCTGACCCTCGAGGCCCCCGTGGAGCCGGACTATCGCGTCGGCACCATGGGGCTCGCCTACGACGAGGAATCGGACACCGTACTGGTGATTCTTCAACCGGTTACGACGGAGGAGGACGAGCCGGTCGAGGAGCCCGACGCCGGCGACCGGCTCTTGCTGCGTAGAGATCAGGTGCGAGCCTTCATCCTGCACGCCTCTTCGATCGTGGCCGAGGGCCGGCCGACGTGCCAGCTATGTGGGCTTCCGATCGATCCGGAGGGACATCAGTGCCCGGCCAGTAACGGCCACCGCACGAGCCTCGCCGGATAAGGTGCGCGGAGCGAGACACTGGATTGATGCTTTCCGCACCGGAGGTCCTCGAGGTCATCGAGCACGGCTCGCTCGAGACCCTGGGGTTGCTTCCTTACTCCTCGAACTATGCCTTTCTCGCCCTCGCATGCCTCGAGGGCATGGAGGTCAAGACCGTCTACAAACCCCGCCGAGGAGAGCGTCCGCTCTGGGACTTTCCTCCCGGCACCCTTGCGGAGCGCGAGTACGCGGCCTATCTCGTGAGCGAAGCCGGTGACTTGGGAATCGTGCCCCCCACCGTTCTCCGCGCGGACGCTCCGATGGGCACGGGCTCCGTGCAGCAGTTCATCGACCACGACCCGAATCGCCACTACTTCGTGCTCGCCGAGGAGCGCTTAACCGAGTTCCCTTCATTCGCCGCCTTCGACATCGTCATCAACAACGCCGATCGCAAGGCCGGTCACGTGATCGAGGACTCAACGACCAAGCTCTGGGCCGTGGACCACGGCCTTAGCTTCAATCTCGAGGACAAGCTGCGGACCGTGATCTGGGAGTTCGCCGGTGACCCCCTGGGAAGCGAGCTGGTCGAGCGACTGGGCGCGCTGAAGGAGAAGTTGCTCGCTCCCGAGGGCCTGGGAGACGAGCTCGGGGCGCTGCTCTCCCCCGGGGAGGCCGCTGCGACCCGATCGAGGACCGAGGCGCTGCTGTCCGAAAACCGCTTCCCCGTGCCCGAGTCGCAGTACCGCCTGCCCTGGCCCCTGGTCTGAGGGCCGGTCTCACCTTCTGACTCCGAATCCAAACCGGGTTTGGAAAAGTCCTGTTTGTGGGGAAATCCCCTGCGCAGGTGAGGTCGCACAGCGTTGTCCGGCTTCGGCAGGAGGTCGGGCAGCCCGATGCGAAGTCTTGGTGGCGGGATGGCTCATCCCCGATCCCTACCGGTGCAGGAGGATGCGATGAGGTTGACGTTTCGACGTTTGCGGGCCGGCGCGCTGCTCGCGGCGGCAGTGCTGTTGTCCCTGGTACTCGCCTCGGCCCCCTCGGCGGGGGCGGCGGCCGACGGTCCCCGGATCGACCCCAGGCTGACGAACCAACTCTCCAAGCTTTCACTCGTCGACGGGCTCGGGGCCTTCGTGCACTTCGAAGGCGGCTCGGTGGGTCAGCAGCGCTCCCTGCTGCAGAACCTCGGCCTCAAGGTGGTCTCGGAGTACCCCTCGGTCGATGCGATCTACGCCGCCGGTCCCGGCAGGGCCATCAGGAGGCTGTTCCACCAGGACTCCGTGAGTTACGTCGAGGCGAACCGCAAGCTCCAGTTCTTTCAGGACACGGCGCGCATCGCGACCCGCTCGCTCGTGGGGGCGGGGGGCGCGCACGGCACCTACCTCGACCCCAACGGCAATCCCGTGGACGGCTCCGGAGTCGGCGTCGCGATCGTCGACTCGGGCATCATCGGGAGCCACCCGGACTTCGCCGGGAGGGTCGCCAAGAACTACAAGATCGTCTGCACGACTCCCCTGCTGATCAACACCGAGACCGAGACGTGCTTCGGACCCACCCTGTTCCTGGAGCTGTCGGACACGGACACCACCTCGGGCCACGGCACCCATGTTGCCGGAATCTCCTCCGGAGACGGCAGCTCTTCGGAGGGTGCCTTCGCGGGCGTCGCACCGGGGTCCACGCTCTACGGTTACTCCACGGGCGAGGCGATCAGCGTGCTGTACGCCGCCGAGGCATGGCAGCACATCCTGGAGAACAACGCCTCCTTCGAGGTGCCCGTGCGAGTCGTCAACAACTCCTTCGGCGATCCCGGTGGCTCGGCCTATGACCCCGACTCGATCTTCGTGAAGCTGCCGAACGCCCTGGTGGACAGCGGAGTGGCGCTCGTCTTCGCGGCCGGAAACGACGGTGGCGACGGCTCGGCGGACATGCTCTCGTCCATGGCCAAGAACCCGAAGCCGGGTGTAATTACGGCGGCCAGCTACAACGACAACGAGACCGGAACGCGCGACGGACGGCTGAGCGACTTCTCGAGCCGTGGCCGGCAGGGGGATCCGGCGAACTACCCGGACATCTCGGCTCCGGGTGACACGATCACCGCGGCCTGCTTCACCGTTCAGCCGGTATGTGCCACCGGGCTCGATCCGACCGGCGCTCCCTATTACTCGACCATCTCGGGAACCTCTATGGCCTCGCCGCACGTGACCGGCGCCATCGCGCTGATACTCCAAGCGCGCCCCGATCTGTCGCCGGCGCAGGTCGAGGACATCATTCAGGACGCGGCGCACAAGTTCTCGGCGGGCGGTCCCTACGAGTCCGACCCCCAGAACTCGGGTGGGACGACCTCGTTCGACAAGGGGGCGGGCCTGCTGGATACGGCGGCGACGCTCGATGCCCTGGGCGTCCCGAAGGAGTAGCCGCAAGCAGGACCAGTCAAGCGACCGCCCGGGGCAGCCCGGGCGGTTTGCTTATGCTCTTGAGGCCGCCCCCGTACCCCAACCGGCAGAGGGAAGGGACTTAAAATCCCCAAAGTGTGGGTTCGAATCCCACCGGGGGCACACACCACCGGGGGCACCTGGACGCAATTCGAACTTCTCGGAACTGGCATCACTGCTCAATCTCGCTCTTGGAGCAGGGTCTCGAACTCTCGAGGAGTGATTATCACTATGCCCTCGTAGCTCTCGAAGTCGAGGAGGTCACGGTCTCCCGTAACGATGGCTTCTGCCTCTCCCAGCTTGGCGGCAGCCAGAACTTCGTCGTTATCGGGATCCCGAAGGATGGCCGACGCCGCGGTCGGCTGCACAGACTCGGCCATCGACTCGACTTCACCTCGGATCGCCTTCGCGGCAGCCTGAGGGAAGCCGAACTTTTCGAGAAGAACCTCCTCAAGTTCAGTTAGGAGATGAGGGCTTGTGACTAGATCGAATTCACCTCGTATGGCTCGTTCGAGAAGCTTGCGAGGGAGGCCTCCGAACAAGATTGCAGATATGAGCACATTCGTGTCGAGGAGGGTTCGCACCTAGCGGCGGCGACTTCGACGCCGCTCTTTCACGATCCTCGCGACGTCCTCGTCGGTCAACTCCTCCTTTTGAGGGAGCTGTTCACCGTACGAGAAGATCTGCTGCCATCTGTCGAGGCGATTGAGGTACTGGCGAACGGCCTCACGGAACAGCTCGCTTCGTGTCCGGCCCTCGGCCTTCGCGACCCGATCCACCTCACGGGCGATCTTGGGGGGAAGCGAGATCGTGAATGTTCTAGGCGTGGCCATGCTCGCTCCATTATAAGACAATGTCTTACAAGCTTACTCCGATATCCCCTCGGCTGCAACCTGACTTCCGTACCGGTGCCAAACCAGCATTCTTCAGGGTTCGAATAAAAACGAGGGTGAATCAATCAGTGCACTCACCCGGAATGACCGGAGGTCCGGCGGCCCGGCCTCTGCCACTTCCGTATTTACATGTCTACGACCCGTGTCGTAGGCTATTCCTCCCAAATCCATACGGATCTGGGTAACTGCCGAGGTATCAAGGGGGAAGTACATGCTATTGCGACGCAAGTCTGCGCTGCTTATCGCCCTCCTTCTCGTTCTTTCGCTCGTCGCGGCGGCCTGCGGTGGCGCCGACGACGACGATGGAGAGGGCGTTGGGGGCGAGGGCGCCGGGGAATCCGAGCTCGAGCCCGTAGAGGGCGGCACGCTAACCTTCGGCGCCGAGCAGGAGCCGTCCGAGGGACTCAACCGCGACCTGGCCTGCTGCACGCTGTTCTGGGCGGAGGTCATCCTCAATCGCGTGTTGATGAACGCGATGGAGCCGAACCCCGAGTTCGAGTACGAGCCGTCGCCGATGCTCGCCGGCGAGCCCGAGATCGTCTCGGAGGACCCGCTCACGATCACCTACAACATCAACCCCGATGCGGAGTGGAACGACGGGACGCCGATCACGTCCGAGGACTTCATGTTCACCATCGAGACGACGCTCGATGAGAACAACGACATGGCAAGCCGCGCCGGTTACGACCAGATCGACCTCGAGGCGACCGAGATGCCCGACGAGAAGACCATTACCGTCGTCTTCAGCGAGCCTTATGCCGGTTGGGTGGACACGCTCTTCACTCCGCTCTACCCGGCGCATGCCCTCGAGGGCGAGAACTTCAACCGGGTGTGGAGAGACATGATCGACAACCCCAAGACGGGGGAGCCGATCGCCTCGGGTCCCTTCCAGATGGAGAGCTACAACAAGGGATCGAACCTGACGCTCGTGCGCAACGAGAACTGGTACGGCGAGCACCCCGCCTACCTCGACGAGATCGTGTTCCAGTTCATCCCCGACACCTCCGCCGAGATCCAGGCGGTCCGTGGGGGCGAGGTCGATGCGATCTACCCGCAGCCGCAGCTCGAGCTGGTCGACCTGACCACCGAGGAAGGCATCACGATCGAGAGCGGCGCCGGTACCACGTGGGAGCACATCGACTTCCAGTACGAAAACCCGCTGCTGGCGGAGGACTTCGTGCGCCAGGCGATCGCTCAGGCGATCGACCGGCAGGCGATCATCGACCAGCTGTTCGCGGACCTCAACCCCGACCTCGAGCCGCTGAACAACATGATCTTCCTCAACAACTTCCCCGACTACGAGGACCACTTCGGTCAGTACGGCGGGAACCCCGATGAGGCGATCAGCCTCCTCGAAGAGAACGGCTGTACCCGCCAGGGCGAGGGGACCTTCGAGTGCAACGGCGAGCCGCTGTCGTTCGGGTTCAAGTCGACGGCCGGAAACGCGCTGCGCGAGCTGACCTTCGAGATCGTGCAGGAGCAGCTCCGAGAAGTCGGCATCGAGGTCAACTCCGAGTTCGGCGACGCCGCCGTCGTCTTCGGCAACCAGGGTCTGGCCGGCGGTAGGTACGACCTGTTCCTGTTCGCCTGGGTGGGTAACCCGGATCCGTCGGGCAGCGTCGAGATCCACAAGTGCGAGGGCACGCAGAACTTCCAGGGCTATTGCAACGAGGAAGTCACCGACCTGCTCGAGGAGAGCGACGTCACGATCGACCCGGCCGAGCGCGCCGCGCTGATGAACGAGGCCGATGCCCTAATGGCCGAGGATCTCCCGATCTTGCCGATGTACCAGAAGCCGACGTTCTTCGCCTTCAGCAACGAGCTGCAGAACGCGATCGACAACGCTACTCAGCTCGGGCCGACCTGGAACGCTGAGGACTGGTTCCTCTCCGAGGAGGGAGCCGAGTAGTTCCGGCTGGGAGAAGAAACTGAGCGAGCGGTGCGGGGCCCCGCCAAGTGAGTCCCGCACCGGTTCGCTTTCTAGTACGTTCTTCCCAGCGGCTACGACCGGGGGAGCCCTAAGTGTTCATTTTCATCCTGCGCCGGGTGCTCTATTCGATTCCGGTGCTGATCATCACCAGTTTCCTGATCTTCTCCTTCGTCCAGGTCTCGGGCGACCCACTGAATCAGGTTCGTCAGATCCCCAGGGTCAGCCAGGAGACCATCAACTCGATCATCGAGCGCAACAACCTGGACGATCCCTTCGTGGTCCAGTACGGCTATTGGGTCAAAAGCGTCTTTACCGAAGGCTTCGGCACCACGCTGTTGGGCGATGCGCCCATCTGGCCGGACATCAAACGCGTGATGGGTAACACCCTGCAGTTGATCATCGCCGCAGAATTCCTGGCGGTCATCCTGGCGGCGATCATCGGGGTGGTCTCGGCGGTCCGGCAGTATTCGGTCTTCGATTACGTGGCCACGACCTTCAGCTTCCTGGGCTTCGCCACTCCGACCTTCTTCCTGGCGCTCCTCCTGCAGATCGTGTTCACGAACATCTTTCTCGCCACGGATGTGCGCATCTTCTATACGAGTGGACTTTCATCGGCCGGAGCCGACAACTTCCTGATCGACCGCATCCAGCACCTCGCGTTGCCCGTGATCGCCCTCGCGGTGCTCAGCATCGCCCAGTTCTCGCGTTATGTGCGCGCCTCGATGCTCGAGGTCGTCAACTCGGACTACGTCCGTACGGCCAGGGCCAAAGGAGTCAAGCAGCGCAAGGTGGTTATGAAGCACGCATTGAGAAACGCCATGATCCCCTTCGTCACCGCGATCGCACTGGATTTCGGGGGACTGTTTGGGGGTGCCATCGTCACCGAGACGATCTTCGGTATCGACGGCATGGGCCGCTATCTGGTGGGAAACCTCAGCGAACGCGACGTCTATCCTGTGATGGCGTGGCTGATGGTCACTTCGGTCATCGTCATCGTCTTCAACCTGGTCGCCGACATCATTTACGGCTATCTCGACCCGAGGATCAGATATGACTAACCCAAACCAGAGTGCCTCCGAGCCGCTTCCCCGCGCCCCCAGGGTCGATCGCGCCGCGACTCCACCCGAGGCGGCGCCGGGTGTCGACGCGACCCGTGCCGAGGCCGAGGAGCTGGTCGCGTTTCACGAGCAGGGGCTCGAGGTCGAGGCTCGCAGCCAGTGGGAGCTCGCGCGCAGGCGGTTCTTTCGCCACAAGCTGGCGGTGGTCAGCCTGGTCGTACTGATGCTCATCTTCCTCGCAGGTGTCTTCGCCGATCAGCTCGCTCCCTACTCGTTTAGGGAGCAGAATCCTCTCGAGGCGAGACTCGCGCCCACAATGGAGGGGCAGCACTACTTCGGCACCGACGTGCTGGGGCGCGACTACTTCAGCCGGACGCTCTTCGGCATCAGGACCTCCCTGTACGTGGCCGGCCTGGTGGCGCTGGTGTCGACGGCCATCGGAGCCCTATACGGGGCGCTCTCGGGATACTTCGGAGGCTGGATCGACAACCTGATGATGCGGTTCGTAGACCTGATCCTGACGCTCCCGATTCTTGCGGTGCTCATCGTCATCGCGGCCCTGTGGGGGCAGGGATCACCAACACGGGTCGCCATCATCCTGGCCTTGTTCTATTGGACGACGCTTGCCCGGATCATCCGCGGGAACTTCTTATCGTTGCGAGAGAAGGAGTACGTGGAGGCCGCCAGGGCATCGGGTGCGAGCGACATGCGCATCATCTTCCGCCACATGCTGCCCAACTCGCTGGGTCCGATCGTGGTCAATGCCACCCTGATCGTGGCTACCGCAATTCTGGTCGAAGCGACGCTGTCGTTCCTGGGGTTCGGCGTGCAGCCTCCTCAACCCGCTCTGGGGAAGCTGATCGACGACGCTCGCGGATTCATGACGAGCATGCCCTGGCTGGTGATAACGCCGGGAGTGACGATCGTCCTGATAGTTCTGTGCATCAACTTCGTTGGCGACGGCCTGCGCGATGCTCTCGACCCGACTCAGCGGAGGCATCGTGCCTGAGCCGGTTCTTTCCATACGGGACCTGGTCGTCGATTTTTCGGTCGAGGACGGCATCGTTCATGCGGTCGACGGAGTGAGCTACGACATCTATCCCGGCGAGACCCTGGGAGTGGTCGGAGAATCGGGATCCGGCAAGAGCGTCACGGTCATGTCGATCCTCGGCCTGGTCCCCACGCCACCGGGGAAAATTGTGCGCGGTGAGGCCTTCTTCAAGGGCGTGGATCTGTTGAAGGTCGGCCAGCGCGAGCTGAGACAGATTCGCGGCAAGGACATCGCGATGATCTTTCAGGATCCGATGACCTCGCTCAATCCCGTCTTCACGATCGGGGAGCAGATCGCCGAGGCGATGCTGGTGCACGATTCCAAGTTGAAGGAGGAGGCGGCCAAGCAGAAGGCGATCGACCTGCTCAAGCTCGTCGAAGTACCCAATGCAGAGCGGCGCGTGGATCAGTATCCGCATGAGTTCTCCGGAGGGATGCGGCAGCGGGCCATGATCGCCATGTCCATCGCAAACGAGCCCTCACTGCTGATCGCGGACGAGCCCACAACCGCGCTGGACGTCACCATTCAGGCGCAGATCATCGAAGTGATGAGGAAGGCGCAGTTGGAAACCAACGCGGCAACGATCATGATCACCCACGATCTGGGGATCATTGCCGAGATGGCGGACCGCGTCGCAGTGATGTACGCGGGGCACATCGTGGAGGTCGGGGATGTCGATACGATCTTCCACCATCCGCGTCATCCCTACACGTTGGGCTTGATGAACAGCCTTCCCCGACTCGAGGTGGACGAACGCTGGCTCAAACCGATTCCGGGTCAGCCGCCGAGCATGATCAACGTGCCTCCCGGTTGTCCGTTCCATCCCCGCTGCGAGCTCTCGCAGGGTCGCGAGCTCTGCCGGACGGACTACCCGGCGCTCGAGCCGATCGACTCGTCCCAGCACAAGTCGGCCTGCCACTTCAAACCAGAGCTCAAGGGCGAGACCTCCAAATTCGTGGAGGAAGAAGCCGCCTCGTGAGTGTCTCCGAGAGACTCCAGGGTCCGGCCACGAACATCCACGAGCCCGCTACACGCGGCACCGAGTTGTTGCGGATCGAAGGGCTGAGGAAGTACTTCCCCATAAAGGCAGGCTTCATTCGCCGCGAGGTGGGGCAGATCAAGGCGGTCGATGGTGTCGACCTGACTCTGAACGCGGGGGAAACGCTCGGGGTTGTAGGTGAGTCGGGTTGCGGCAAGTCCACGATGGCCCGAAGCGTGGCCCGTTTGCTCGATCCCACGGATGGCAAGATCACCTTCCGCGGCCATGACATCACGTATCTGACGCGGCGCGAGCTACGAGAGTTCAGGCGCGAGATCCAGTTCGTCTTCCAGGACCCCTATGCGTCGCTCAATCCGCGCATGACGGTGCGCGAGATCATCGCCGAGCCGCTGCGCGTCCACGGCCGGTACCGCAACGGGGGCAAGGGCCACGTCGACGAACTGATGGAGACCGTGGGTCTCAGGTCCGAACACGGCAACCGGTTTCCTCACGAGTTTTCGGGCGGTCAGCGCCAGCGCATTGGAGTGGCGCGCGCCCTCGCTTTGAATCCTCAGATGCTGATGCTCGACGAACCCGTTTCCGCTCTTGATGTGTCCATCCAAGCGCAGGTCATCAACCTCCTGGAGCGCCTGCAGGACGAGTTCGACCTGAGCTACATCTTCATCGCTCACGATCTTTCGGTCGTCCGGCACATCTCCGACGGCGTGGCGGTCATGTACCTCGGCAAGGTCATGGAGATCGGATCGAAGGCCGACATCTACCAGAAGCCCTCGCATCCCTACACCCAGGCGCTGCTGTCGGCGGCACCGATCCCCGACCCCGCCAAGCGGGGGAAGCGCGAACGGATCGTCCTGAAGGGCGACGTCCCGTCTCCTGCGGATCCGCCCTCGGGCTGCGTATTCCGAACGCGCTGTTGGAAGGCCCAAGACATCTGCGCCGAAGAGGTCCCCGCGCTCGTGGACCGGGGCCAGGGGCATCCGGTGGCCTGCCACTTCGCCGAGGTGGACGCGAAGGTCATCTAAGGTCAGGCCCTTGATGCTCAGCTGCCTCAGGCGAGAGCCGGGACCAGGTCCGAGCCGATGAGCTTGACCATCTCCAGGTCCGGATGGTTGAGGTGCTGGAGCATCACGCGCCCCACGCCGGCCTCCGCGTATCGGTTCAGCCGCTCGATGACCTGATCGGTCGTGCCGACCAAGCGCTCCCTCGAGGCTCCCGCGATGTAGTCGTCGACCGGCTTGTCGTTGTTCGTGCGTGTGAGGACGTCCTGTACTCGCCGCCGCAATTCGCTTTCGTCGCGACCCACGATGCAGGTGGTCATCAACGACAACGTGAAGTCACCGGGAGCCCGCCGCTGGGACACCAGCGCGTCATCCAGCGCTGACCTTCTGGCGCGCGCCCCCTCGACGGTTGTAAAGAGGGTGTTGTACTCATCCGCCCACTTCGCTGCGAGCGCCAGGCTCTTCCGGCCCCCCGAACCCCCGAGGATCAGCGGAGGATGCGGCCGCTGAAGCGCGGTGGGCTTTGCGTGGACTCCCTCGAGCGAGTAGTACGCACCGTTGAAACTGAACTCCTCTTCGCTCCACTCACCGTGAATGATCTCGAGTTGCTCGGCCAGGATCTCGAGGCGCTCGTTCGTGGGCGGAAAGTCGAAACCATAGGCTGTGTGTTCCTTCTCGAACCAGCCCGCGCCCGCTCCGAGCTCGACGCGACCGTCGGAGATGTGATCCGCGGTCGTGACCATCTTCGCCAGCAACGATGGGTGACGAAAGGTCGCGGGTGACACCAGGGTTCCGAGCCTGATGCGCTCGGTGATAGCGGCCAGGCCACAGAGAACTGCCCACGCGTCGAGGGACCCGAGCTTGGTCTCGTTGATGGTCGAGACGTAGTGGTCCGAGCGGAACAAACCCTCGAGCCCGGACTCCTCACAGGTGCGCGCCAGCGCGAGCCACTCGTCCCAGGTCACACCCTCTTGTCCCTCGATCATCAAACAGATGCGCATGAACTCCCCCCTGGCTGTCGGTAACTCTTTACCTGTGACGGTCCGAGTTCGTCACCGCAGCAACAGGGTACAGTCGCCGCGTGGCCAGCTACCCCGCGCATCGAGAGGCGGATGTCGCTCTTCGAGACGGATCGACCGTACGCGTCCGACCGGTCCGCGAGGACGACTGGGATGCAATGCTCGCTTTCTTCCGAAGTCTCACGCCCGAATCACAGTACTTTCGCTTCTTCTCGGGAACTAGGAACTTCAAGCCCGCCGCCGACTGGGCGACCAAGGTGGACTACACGAATCGGTTCGGGCTGGTGGCGACGACCGGCACCGACGGCCGCATCGTCGCGCACGCCGCCTGGCAGAGAGACGATGACGATCCCACGCGGGCCGAGGTCGCCTTCGTCAACGCCGAGGCTTTCCAGGGGCGGGGGCTCGGCACGATCCTGCTGGCCCACCTTGCGGAGGCGGCCGAGGACGATGGGGTGACGGTCTTCGAGGCCGAGGTCCTGCCCGAGAACCACAGAATGATCGAGGTCTTCCGGCAGTCTGGTTTCCAGGTGAGCATGCAGCTCGAGCCCGGAGTGATCAAAGTCGAGTTCCCCACATCGTTCTCATCCGAAGCACTCGAGCGTTTCGAGCGACGTGAGCAAACCGCCGCCACTGCGGCGATGCGAAACTTCTTCAACCCTCGCTCGGTTGCGGTCATCGGAGCGAGTCGAACTCCGGACAGCATCGGATCCGCGGTGCTTCACAACCTGATCGTCGAGGGATTCAAGGGCCCGGTCTATCCGGTCAACCCGAAGGCGGATGTCGTGCACAGCGTGGCCGCCTACCCGAACGTGCTCGACGTCCCCGGACCGGTCGACCTCGCGATCATCGTCGTGCCCGCCGCATTGGTCATCGATGTAGCGCGCGACTGCGGCGAGAAGGGTGTCAAGGCCCTCGTCATCATCTCGGCGGGATTCTCGGAAACCGGTGAGGAGGGCATCACCCGCCAGCGCCGGTTGATGGACGTGTGCCGGGCATCGGGCATGCGGGTGATCGGTCCGAACTGTATGGGCATCATGAACACCGATCCCGATGTCAAGCTGGACGCCAGCTTTGCACCGACGTTCCCGCCGCGTGGCCGTGTCGGCTTCTCGTCGCAGAGCGGTGCTCTCGGTCTGGCCGTCATCGACTACGCGCACCAACTCGGTCTGGGAATGTCGACGTTCGTGAGCGTCGGCAACAAGGCGGACATCTCCGGAAACGACTTGATCAACTACTGGGAGACCGATCCCGACACCGATCTCATCCTGCTCTATCTCGAGAGCTTCGGTAATCCGCGCAAGTTCTCGCGCATATGCAGGCGCGTCGGACGACAGAAGCCGATCGTCGCGGTCAAGAGCGGCCGCTCGTCGGCGGGCGCCCGCGCGACCGCATCGCATACCGGCGCTTTGATAGCGGCCTCCGACGTAACGGTCGATGCACTCTTCACCCAGGCCGGGGTCATCCGTACGGACACCCTCAACGAGCTCTTCGACGTGGCCTCACTGCTCGCGAATCAGCCACCGCCGGAGGGGCGGCGGGTCGCCATCATCACGAACGCCGGGGGCCCGGGCATACTGTGCGCGGACGCGTGCGAGGCGAGCGGGCTGGTCGTGGGCCCACTTCCCGAGGAGGTCCGCAGCAGGCTCGAGGAGTTGCTTCCGGCCGAAGCCTCTACGACGAATCCCGTGGACATGATCGCGAGTGCGTCGGCGGACGACTACAAGCGCGCCATACAGTTGGTCGCGGCCGCCGAGGAAGTCGACGCGATCATCGTCATCTTCATCCCCCCGCTGGTGACGAGGCCCGAGGATGTTGCTCACGCCATCAGCGAGGCAACCGCCCATCTCGCGCGCGAGATCCCCCTGCTGACCGTGTTCATGTCCTCGCGAGGGGTACCGGAGGAGCTCTCGGGTCAGGGCGTCCGCATCCCCAGTTACGCGTTTCCCGAGGACGCCGCGCGCGCCCTCGCTCGGTCCACCGACTACGGCGTCTGGCGCAACCGGCCCGGCGGGACCGTGCCCGAGTTCTCGGGAAACAGACGCGCTGAGGGGGCCGCGATCATCGCGGAGGCGCTGGGGGCCGAGCCGGAGTGGCTGTCTCCCCAGCAGACCGCGGGCCTCTTCGACTGTTACGGCCTGCCGTTGATCGAGCAGCGTCTGGTCCGGCTGCCCGAGGAGGCCGCGAAGGCCACCGCGGAGCTCGGTGTGCCGGTCGCTCTCAAAGCCGTGGCCCCCGGACTGGTGCACAAGACCGAGGCGGGCGGCGTGAGGCTCGGCCTCCTGGGGGCGGAAGAGCTTCGCACCGCCGCGGGGGAGATGCAGGAGTCGGTTCGGGCGGCGGGCCACGAGGTCGAGGAGTTCTTGATCCAACCCATGGCCCCCGAGGGCGTGGAGATGATCGTGGGAGTCGCCCACGATTCCAGTTTCGGACCGGTCGTCGCCTGCGGCGCGGGCGGCACGGCGGTCGAGCTGCTCAGAGACGTCAGCGTACGAATCACACCTCTGACCGACGAGGACGCAACCAGGATGATCCGCAGCCTCGCCACCTACCCGCTGCTCGAGGGTTACCGGGGCTCCACCCCGGTGGACGTGGCGGGACTGGAGGAGCTCCTGCTACGGGTCTCCTCGATGGTCGAGGCTCATCCCGAGATTCTCGAGATGGACTGCAACCCGGTAAAGGTGACGCCCGAGGGCGTGTCCATCGTGGACGCCCGGGTGCGAGTGGCACCCGTGGAGCCGGCCCTGCCGGTGTCGGCTCGCAGGCGCGTCTGAGGCTTGCTCACCTCAAGAACGGGTTCGGGGACGTCGAGTCATCCTTGATGAGCATTGCGCGCATACCCGGGTCTCCGCTGCACACGGTGGCCGGGATTCTCGAAGGACTTTCCGACGACTGTGCAGTCGTTCACGATCAGGAGGTGGGTCGCCGCGGCGCCCGGATCGACCACATCGTGGTGGGTCCCTTCGGCGTGGTGTGTCTGACGG
>JBOGWW010000078.1:0-12321 GCA_050693655.1 Actinomycetota bacterium
GCCGTCCCGCTCGGAGGCTCGCCTCCGGCTCACGAGGGACGGCAGGCTCGCCCTTCTGTCGAGCAGCGTCGAGATGGGCCAGGGCGCGGCCTCGACGCTGCTGCAGATCGCGGCGGATGCGACCGGGGTTCCCGCCGAGTCGATTGACGCCCCCTTCCCCGATACGGCCATCACACCCTTCGACATGGTCACCGCATCGAGCCGGACCACCTTCTCGATGGGCGTTGCGGTCAAGGAGGCGGCGGCCAATCTCCGCGCGCAGCTCGACCAGTTGCTCGTAAAGCTGCTCGAGGTGGATCGAGCCGACCTCCATCACGAAGACGGTGCCGCGGGCGTCAGGGGCGTAGCTTCGATGATCGGCTACGGCGAAGTCCTGCAACGAGCGGAGCTCGATGAACTGAGCGGTGAGGGTGTGTTCCAGAGCACCGAAGGCATGGCGACTCTCGATCGTGATACGGGCCAAGGCCGGGCCTCTGTGCACTGGCACGAAGGAGCGGTCGGCGCCGAGGTCGAGGTCGATCTCGAAACCGGACGCATACACGTGCTGCGTTGCCACGGCGCTGCATTTGCCGGGCGGGTCATCAATCCCCTGCGCGTGAAACAGCAGAACGAGGGGAACATGATCTTCGGACTTGGCCCCGCGCTTTTCGAGGAGCTCGTCTATGACTCGGGCCAGGTGGTCAACCCGAATCTGTCTGACTACATGATCCCCTCGATCCTCGACATCCCCGAGCGACTGACGAGCGGTGCCGTCGAAAGCGACGATGAAAACGCCGATGTTCACGGGGTCGGGGAAATGACCGTTCCCCCCCTCGCGCCGGCGATTGCGAACGCGGTGTTCAGAGCAACGGGAGCGCGGATCAAGGACCTTCCCATGACCCCCGAGCGCGTACTGCGGGCGATCGAGGACGCCCGAGCGAAGGGGGGGACGAGATGACCGAGCGCCACGTCGAGTTGGTCGTAAACGAACGTCCCACCACCGTGACGGTACGCACCGGCAATACCCTCCTTCACACGCTGCGGGAAGAACTCGGACTGAAGAGCGTGCGGGGCACTTGTGGGATCGGCATCTGCGGCACCTGTACGGTGCTGGTGAACGGACAACCGGTCAGCTCGTGCAACGCTCTCACCGTGATGCACACGGGGGCCAGCATCACAACCTCGGAGGGTCTTGTACGCGACGGGGATCTCGACGCAGTGCAACGGGCCTTCATCAAAGAGGGCGCTTATCAGTGCTCCTACTGCATCCCGGCGATGGTGCTCACGGTCCGGTCGCTGCTCGATCAGCAGGCCGACATTGATTCCGGATCGGTCCGCGAGCAGCTCGCCGGCAACCTCTGCCGCTGCGGCACCTATCCGCAGATCATGGCAGCCGTCGAATCACTGATCGCCGATCGTGGCTCCCCCGGCGAGGATCCGGGCCGCGAGACCGACTCGACGCGTAGCGACCTCTAGGGCTCGGCGACCTCGGCCCGGATCACCTTGGCCGCCTTGAGGAGCAGGGTCCGGTTGGCGCCGTCGGAATGGAGGAAAGCGGCCGCGTCCCTGACCAACTTCTCCATCCCGTTGCTCTCGTCCTTCATGTACCCCCGACCCCCGTGCAACTCCAAGGCCTGGGTCACCACTCGCCACACCACCTGGCTCACGAAGACCTTGGGCAACGAGCCGTGCGTCGGCACCCAGGCCATGGTCCCGTCCGCTCCGCGCGCCGCTCGGTGGACGTAAGTCCGCGCCGCCTCCAGTTCCATGCGCATCTGAGCCAGGTCGATGGCCACACTGTCGTGACTCAGAAGCGGACCACCTCCCTGCACCCGCGTCTGTGCCCAAGCGAGCGCCCTTTCATAAGCGGACTGCCCGACGCCGAGAATGCTGGCCGCAGCGTAGGCGTTGCTGGCCGGGAAGAAACGGCTCTGCACGCCGAACCCGCGGTTGACCTCGCCCACTACGTCCGAGTCTTCAACGAAACAGTCGTCGAACAGCAGTTCCGCGTTGTTGGCCAGCCGCTCCCCGAGCTTGTCGTGCACGCGCCCCGTCGAGAAACCCGGGGCACCGCGCCTCACCAGGAAGGCCGTGGAGCCCTCGAGCAAGCTCTTCGAGGGATCAGTTTGGGCGAAGATGATGTAGACCGTTGCCCGGTTCGCGTTGGAAACGAAATGCTTCTTGCCACTGAGCTCCCAACCCCCTTCGACCCGTTCCGCTCGCGTTCGGTAGGAGGCCCCCTCGTAGGGCACGATGTAGTCGGATGCGACCTCCGGCTCGGTGAACCCGATGGCCAGCAAGCATCTCGGATCGTCACGCACGGTCGGCAGGTAACGCTGCCGCTGGTCATCCGTGGTCGCGGCCTCGAGGGTCTGGATCAACTTCCAGGTCTGGGCCATGACGACGGACACGCCGAGGTCGAAACGAGCGATCTCCTCGACGACCTTGGCCGTGACCAGACAACCCGCGCCGCCTCCGCCCCATTCCTCGGACAACGTCAGCGTCCGTAAACCGCGACGAGAGGCCTCCTCGACGATGTCCCAGGAAAAGGAGTCCCCGGGATCTACCTGGGCGTCCAGCTCTCGCGCGCGCGGAGCGACCACCTCTTGACCGAACCGGCGCGCGACTTCAGCCCAGTCCTTCTCGACGTGCTCGGTAGCTATGGGAGCTCCTTTCTCCGTAGATTGTTGCGGTCGCCGTGCAGGCAGGCGCGCTGCGAACACCTAGCCGAGGGCGTCACCTCGGCCATCGCCCAGCAGCCGCATCGCGTTCCCACCCCAGACCTGCTGCGCTCGGTCGGTAGGAAGTGAGTCGATCGCGGAGGCCTGTGTCGGATCCGTCATGTCGAAGGGCAGGTCCGTGCCGAACAACACGTGATCCGCGCCCACAAGATCGACCAGGAACTCCAGCGCCGCAGGACTGTGCGTCAAGGTGTCGTAATAGAGGTTTTCGATCGACTCGCTCGGTTTGTGCTCGGCGAAGGCCGAGCTCTCCTCCCTGACCAGGTATCCCCGGTCGAGTCGTCCGAGCTGATAGGGCATGAAGCCCCCGCCGTGCACGAGCAGGAAGCGGACGTCGTGTCGCGAGAAGAATCCCGAGAACAGCAGCCTGGTCGCCGCGAGGGCGGTTAGGAACGGGAGTCCCACGAGATTCGTCATATAGAAGTCCTCGAGACCCGGCCGCGGACCCACGAAATAGGGATGCAGTAGCACGAGCACGTCGAGCTGGTCTGCAACCGCGAAGAAGTTCCTATAGCGAGGATCATCGAGGGGCACGCCTTCGATGTCGGTGCCGATCTCGACGCTCCGCATACCGAGCTCCTCGACACAGCGTCGAAGCTCTTTAACCGCCGCATCCGGGTCCTGCATCGGCACGGTGGCCATTCCACTGATTCGGCCCCCACTCTCCGCCGACTGCTTGCTCATCCAATCGTTCGAGCGCTCGCAAAACTCCGCCCCCGTCACGTCATCGACGTCATAGAAGAACAGCGTCGGCGTGGGTCCGAGAACGGCATGATCCACGTTCGTCTCGTCGAGGTTCGCGACTATCCGGTCCAGGAGATGGAAGTCGGGATCGAGCGGATAGTGATACCCCTGACGGTGCATCACAATGTCGCCCTCGACCTTGAGGTCGTCTATGGCGCGCCCGGCACGTGCCTCCTCGATGAGGAATTGAGGGATGTAGTGCCGGTGAACATCGACGCGCCGGGTCTCCGTGCCTATGGTCAGGCCTTCCCGAGCTCTTGGAGACGGTCGGTCTCGCCGGGATTGATCTTGTGCCCAACCCCGTCGATCGTGTTCTTGACGCTCAGTACGACGGTGTTCTCGAGGGCCGTGACTCGATGCTTGACCATCGAGGGCGCGTGGAACGCTGATCCGGGACCAATCTCGCCGGTCTCGTCCGGAAACTCGACCTTTAGGCGACCCGAGATGACGTACATGATCTGCTCGTGTGGGTGAGCGTGCTCGACTGCACCTTCGCCCTTGTCGAAGGTGAAGCGACCGAGCTCGAGCTTCTCGCCGGTCACCATTTCCCCAAACGCCGTCGAGTACTTCGGCGTGGCGTACTCCTTTTCGATCTCGTCAAAGTGATGGAATGGCATGGCTCTCTCCTTTGTCGGGCCGTTCTTACTTGAGTGCGCCGGTCGGGTCGTAGCCGGTCGGGTCGACGACGTTCTTGAAGCTGACCGCGTAGGTATCCTCGAGCGCCTCGACCTTGTGCGGCACGTTCGAGGGATGGAAACTGCCTTCGTCCGGTCCGACCTCATATGACTCGTCATCGCCGAGCGTCACCCGCAGGCGCCCGCTCAGGATGTAAAAGGTCTGCTCCTCCGGGTGGTGGTGCTTGTGCGCTCCCTCGCCCGCCTTGAAGAACACCTTTGTCACTTCTTGCTTCTCACTCCGCAGCACCGGGCCGCGGGCGGTCGAGTAACCATCCGACACCACGTTGTCGGAGTTGTCGTCCCATGTAACTTTGCCCATTCCTGAATCACCTCCACCTCTTGCCCTGTACTTCCGGTCATTGAAAACAATGGATCAGCTGGCCACCAGATCGAGCTCTTCGAATTTGCGCAGCACGTTGGCCTTGGTCAGCGCAACCGCGTCGTCTGCCGGATCGCGCGGGAAGGGAAGGTCGATCTTCAGGTCCTCTCTCAGCCTTCCACCTTTGCCGAAGATCACCATGCGATTAGAGAGCTCCACCGCCTCGCCCACATCGTGCGTGACGAACAGCACGGTTTTCTTCGTTTCCATCCAGATGTGGTGGAGCTCCTTGCGAAGGGAGCGACCGGTGATCGCGTCCAGGTGGCTGAACGGCTCGTCCATCAAGAGCACGTCCGGCTCGATCGAGAACGCTCGCGCGATGCCGACTCGTTGCTGCATGCCGCCGGAGAGTTGTCCCGGGTACTTGTTCGCGGTATGGCCGAGGTCGACCATCTCGAGATAGCGTTGGCACCGCTCGCGCGTCTTGGCGTCTCTATCCTTCTGGACGAACAACAGGTTGTCCATGACCGTTCTCCAGGGGAGCAGTCGCGCCGCCTGAAACACGTATCCGTTGCGTGCCTTCTTGCTGCCCTCGGTGATCTCCGCGATACCCGATGTCGGAGACTCGATCCCGGAGAGGATGTTGAGGAGCGTGGACTTGCCACAGCCCGAGGGCCCAACGACGCTGACGAAAACGTGTCCAGACGCCTCAAAGGATGCGTTCTCGAGAGCCACGACGGTCGAGTCCGATGTAACGAACTCCTTGCGAAGATTCTGAATCTTAATGCTTGCCACTGGTTTCCCTCTCGAGGTCGCGTTCGGCGGTCTCCAGCTCAATGAGGTCCTCTTCTGCACTGCCATCCGTCTCGGCCGGAGCCTGATCTCCCACCGAAGGCCTCCATCGGAACACCCGGTCGGAGAGCTTCTTGAAGACGAGCCTCTCCGCGAGGAGGGCAAAGATCATGAAGAAGAGTGCGTATCCGATGACGCCCTGTGCTCGCCTTGCGTCGTACCAGAAGCGAATGGTCCATCCCGCACCGCTGGTCGATGCATAGATCTCGGCGAGCACCAAACCCTTCCAGCCGTTCGCCAGCCCGTATCGCAAAGAGGCGAAGAGGAACGGCATGAGGGATGGAAACACAACGTGGCGCACCCGATGGAAATCCGAGGTGCCGTAGGCCTTGCCCATATCCAGAAGGTCCTTGGGAACCGCCCTTACTCCCTCGGACACGTTGATTATCACGAAGGTGACCGACGCCAGGACCACGGTGATGATCGATGAACGTTCGACGAAACCGAACCACATCGCCGCGATGAGCGCCCACACCAGCGATGGCATCGCAAGTCCCACGACCACGAAGTCATGAAGGAAGTTCTCGACGCGCTTGAACAATCCCATCAGCAGGCCGATGGGGATACCGATCAACAGAGCAATGACGAAGCCGGTGACCAGGCGACGCAGACTCGTGGCGAACGCTTGGTAGACGGTCTCCGGAGCGAGCGTGTCGGCGCGCAGCTCGGCCCACATGAACTCGCCGACTTCGATCGGCGTTGGTATCAGAGCGGTCGGAAGCAGTGGAATCAACAGCTGCCATCCGGCGAGGAAGGACACGAGTGAGATCGCCCGTGCCGTTCTCGTGCTCCGCCACAACCTCTTTAGGCCCCGAGGCACGTGCATCGGCCTTCGAGCGACGGTGGCGGCGCTACTCATTGGCGATCACCTCGACTCCCGCCGGTCGCTCGGGCCGTCACGAGGTCACCTCCGGGCGCCACCGGAAGAAGCGGTCGATCTGACGCTGCAGAACGACTCGTTCGAGGAACAGTGCAAAGGCGAAGAACAGCAAGGCCCAAGAGAGGAAGCCTGCCATCGAGAAGAGCTGGAACTCTCGGCGCATCATGAACCCGATTCCCTCGTTTCCACCCACGACCTCGGCAAGGGTCGCGACCTTCCATGCAATGGAGAACCCATAACGGATCGCCGTGAAGATGAAGGGTGCGAGGAAGGGAATTATCACGTGGCGGATCAGACGACCGCGCGAGACGTTATAGGACCGCGCCATGTCGGTGAGGTCCTTGGGCGCAGCCTTGACGCCCTCGACGAGGTTGACGGCGATGTACGCGAAACCGGTCACGACGACGGCAATGATGGGCCCGACGTAGGAGAGCCCGAAGACCATGGTGGAGACCAGGACGAAGATGAGACCCGGCGTACTCATCAGTATCAGAATCCAGTCCGAGAAGAACGCCTCCCACCACCGATTCATCCCCATGAGGATGCCGACGAACGCCCCGATGATGAACGCCAAGGAGAACCCGATGGCGATCTTCTCGAGCGTGGCGCCAAAGTGAGTCACGAGGAGACCCGATGTCGCGATCTCCTGCATGGTCTCGAGAATCGTCAGCGGGGGCGGAAGGATGAAGCCCTCGACCAGATAGGCCGAGGAGAACTGCCAGATCCCGATGAAGAACACGTACCCGGCGATGCGCCATATCCAACGACTGCGCCTATCGGCCCCCTTCTTGGCCCGAGCCTTCTGGTCCTGACCGTTGGTCGAGGCCCGTCCGGCTTTCAGCTCGTCAGTTGCCGCAGATGTCGTTGCCATGTCTCCCTTGGGTAGACAGTGTGTTCTCTGCTATATGAAGGCGCTCAGCTACTCGGAGCTTCGACGGCCTCGAAGCGAGGCGTTGGGTCGCTTTCCTCCATGAAGCCGGTCTCCTTCATGAGGTCGTAGATCGACATCTCCGCTTCGATCCAGTCCTCGTCGAGATAGACCGTGTCGACGAACCAGTCGTGATCTTCGATGTAGGTCTGGATGTACTCGACATCTTCTTCCTCTTCCACAGCGAAGTGCTGCGGATATGTGGCGATGATCTCCGCCTGCTCCTCCTGCCATTTGTCGATGCCGCTCTGCCAGAGGTCGAGGAAGGCGGCAGCCAGGTCCTCGTTCTCCTCGAACCATTCCTCGGTCGACGTGAACATGTTGCCCATCACGCCTTTGTGCTCGGGGTCTGGACCGATCTCCTGGTAGAGCTCCCAGGGCGTTTCCCCCCCGTACATGACCTCGATCTCCCCCCTGCGAAGGTACGGGGCCGCTGCTTCGGGAATGCACACGATTGCCTCGACGTCCCCACGCACGAGGAGCTCCGGCATCACGAAGTAGTCCTCGACGACGAGCTCGAAGTCGCCTTCACCGACGCGAAAGTTCAGGTCGTGAAGCTTGTCGGCGTAGAAACCCCAGACAAGGGTCGAGGATACGGGGCCGATCACGCCGATCTTCGAACCACGGGGGATGTCCTCGAGGGTCTCGTAGTTGGATTCGGGTCGCGCCATCATCGACACTCGAAGGTGGTTGTACTGACCGAACGTCACCGTCTTGATGTCCGTCTCCTTCTCGAGGAGAGGTAGCTCGTAGGTGGCGGTCGACACGATGTCACCGTGGCCTCCGGCGAAGAACGCAAACTCGTCCCAGGTCGAAGAGGTCACGATCCGTGTGTTGTACTCCTCTTCCCACTCGACGATCATGCCGTTGTCGTTCATGTAATCCCAGACCGGGTCGGGAGCGAAAGCGAACCGAATGACGCTCCTTTCGCCGTCGCCGGAAGCGCCGGCACCGTCGCCGCCCCCGCAGGCCGCGGCAACCAGCCCAAGCACAGCCAGGAAAGCCAGCCACCGCGACTTGCTCCTGTTCGCCCAACGAAATTCCGGCCGATGTGCTGCTCGCGACATGGGTGCCCCCCGAGTCCGGTCCTGTCCCCCGACAGGACGCCTTATCTGATCGCACGATATCATGCATAATATATAGACGCAACGACTTCCAGAGAGGTCACGGTCCGGGAGGGGTGCCAATGGGCGGGAGAACGAAGGCCAAAACCTACGCTTCCACCGAGACCCTCGAGGTCTTCGGCAGGAGGATGCGAGTCCTAGATCTGGGTCACGAGCTTTCGGACGACATTCCCGTCTATCCCGGCCACATGAAGGTGGCGACCTGGTGGCATCTCACCCACGACGAGTCCCTGATGAGAATGGGCGATACCGACTTCTGGGGTTACGGCGTTCGCGGCATGTCCCTTTGCGAGCACGTCTCCACACACGTCGACGCGATCTACCACTTCAACCCGACCCGGCCCGACCTCACAATCGACGCCGTCCCTCTATCGACAATGATCACGCCGGCGGCGTGGGTCGACCTCTCGTTCGCCGCGCCGCGCACCGATATCTCTCTCGATCAGCTTCGCGGCGCCCTCGACGAGGCAGCCATCAAGATCGAGCCCGGGTCGACACTCCTCTACTACACGGGTGTGGAGTCGTACTGGGACACCGACGCGAAGAAATTCCTGACCGACTACCCGGGCATGGGTGCAGAGGCATCCCGCTGGTTGCTGGATCAGGGCATCGTGAACCTGTGCACCGATGCGATCTCGACCGACAATCCCACGAACATGAGTTACCCGAACCACCGCGCTCACGGGGAACGACTCGTGGTCCATACGGAGAACGTCGCCAACATGACCAAGATCCCGGTGCACCAGGGCTTTTGGTTCATGATGCTCCCCCTTCGCTTCATGGGGATGACAGGGAGCCCGATTCGCCCGCTCGCGCTGTGGAACGAGACCTCCGGCACAACCTAGTCATTCAAGGGCGCGCTCAGAGAATCGTGTAACCACCATCGACGAAGATCGTCGTGCCGGTCGTGAACGAGGCTTCATTCGAGGCCAGGTAGACGACCGCGCCAACCATCTCTTCGGGATCTGCCACCCTGCCTAACGGAATCGTGCGAAGGTTCGCCTCCGCGACATCGGGTCGCTCGAACATCGCGCGGTTGCCCGGCGTGAGCGTCGGTCCCGGAGCCATCGCATTGACCCGGATTCCGTGAGGCGCAAGATCGACCGCCATTGCCTTGACGAGTTGACGCACCCCGCCCTTGGCCGCGGCGTAGTGGCTCATGCCGGGCCGGGCGACCTCGCTGAGTTGCGACGACGTTACGACGATCGCCCCGCCAGCACTCGTCGCCATCTGGCGTGCGCACACCAGACTGCAGTAGTAGACGCTTGTGAGGTTGCGGTCGATCATGCCCTGCCAGACTCGAGGCACCAGCTCGAGAAAAGGAATCATCTCTCCACGGGATCCCCCGGCGTTGGCGACCAGGAGATCCACTCCTCCGAATGCATCGGAGGCGACTGCGTGCATGTGTTCGACCTGTTCGAGATCGGTCAGATCGGCAACCACCGAGATGGCCTCGGCCCCCGTCTCGACAATGGAGGCCGCGACCTCCTCAACTGCGACCTCGGCCACGTCGACGCACGTCACCACCGCTCCCTCGCGCGCGACGCCTCTTGCCAGCGCCGCGCCGATTCCACCGGCCGCCCCGGTCACGATGGCGCGTCGCCCCGAAAGCCGGCCCGCTCTGGTTCCCCCTCCTTGGGAGTTCAATGGCCGGACGCCTACATGTCGCCCGCGATCGACCCCGGATAGCGGTGCTGTGACGAGGGCCCGCGGAAGCTCGCGAACACGGTGCAACCCTCGGGATACTCGAACGGTCCGTGGGCTTCCTCGCCCGACGCCCACACGTAGTCCCCCGGTCGCATCGGTTCGCCGGCGGCGATCTGCAGGCCCTCGAGCACGATGACCGAGTGGCTGGCGTCGTGCTTGTGGAGCGGTTCGGTGTAGCCGGGCGGGAACTTGATCAGCATGTCGGTGTGCTGCGTTTCGGAATCCTGGTAGAGGACCTTGACCTTGACGCCGTTACCAAGAGTCAGGATGTCGACATCGTCTTCCCACTCGAGGTCCCAACGGTGCGCGGTGTGCCAGTGCTTGCCCATGGCTCTCTCCTCCATGCCGTGCGACGGACCGCCCGGTAGTGAACGGTCCTGGGGTCGGCATATGATGCATAGTATTTGATACTCGGAGAAAGATCACACTGGAGGACGGACCGAATGGAACGACCGGCGCCGGTGGTCGCACGAGGAGATCGTCAATGAGGGCGATGGCCGTCACCGCCTACGGTGAACCCCTTACCGCGATCGATTTCGAGGAGCCGCGTCTTCGAGAGGGCTTCGCCCTTCTCGAGGTACTCACCTGCGGCGTCTGCTTCAGTGACGTCAAGACCTCGCGCGGCAAGATGCCCTACAGCGACTCGCTGCAACTGCCTCACATCCCGGGTCACGAGATCTGCGGCAGGGTCATCGAGACCGACCCGCCGGGCGCGCTTACGACCGGCACCGTCGTCGTCGCCTATCACATCTGGCCTTGCCGTCGTTGCGGACGCTGCCGCGCGGGTTTCGACAACCTTTGCACCAGCCCCGTCTCGTGGACCGGCTTCACCAATCCCGGCGGGTTCCGCGAACGGCTCGCCGTTCCGCTCGACCGGCTCACCATCGTGCCGGACGGCATCGACCCCATCCGCGCCGCGCCACTCACCTGCGCGCTGGGCACCGCCTACCGTGGCGTCGTGACGCGCGGCGAGGTGACCGCGGGAAGCAGGGCGGTGGTCATCGGGCTCGGCGGAGTCGGCATCCACGCGCTGCAGATCGCCCGGGCCACCGGCGCCCGCGTGATGGGCCTCGACGTTTCCCAGCCATCGATCGACGCGGCCCTCGATCTGGACCTGGACGCTCGCGCGAGCAACGACGACTCGCTGGACGACATCGTTGCGGACACGAACGGCGAGGGCGTCGACGTGGTCATCGATTGCGTCGGTCGCGAGGAGACACTCGTACAAGCGGATCGTCTCGTTCGGCCCGGTGGAAGAGTTGTCGAGGTTGGATACTCGATCGCGTCCAATTTCTTGTTGCCGACTCCCCGCTTCGTGCTCGAGGAGATCGAGTTAATTGGGTCGCGCTACGTCTTGATGGACGAGCTCGAGCGCGCGATTCGACTCGTCGCCGATGGACATGTGCACATGGTCGTCGATGGGGGCCGTCCGCTCGAGGATGTGAATGAGGCCATTACCGATCTCGAGGCCGGCAGGGTCGTGGGCCGAACCGTGATCGACGTTGCGGGCGTGGGGTGACGTGACCGTCGAACTCGTCCTGCGCGGGGGAATGGTGGTTTCGTCCTCGGGACGCGAGCTGTGCGATCTCCTGGTTGCCGGTGGGCGAGTCGCCGGCCGCACCGCTCCGGGGAAGGGAGAGGGTGACGAGATCGTGGACGCGGACGGTCTCATGGTGCTCCCAGGAGGCGTCGACCCGCACGTACACATGATGGACCCGGGACTTACCGAGCGTGAGGACTTTCCCACGGGCACCGCGGCGGCGGCCGTGGGTGGTGTGACAACGATCGTCGAGCACCACCGCAGCATCCCCTTCGTCCTCGACGCGGAGACTCTCAGGGACAAGGCTGCCTACCTATCGGATCGGTCGTTGATCGACTTCGCGCTGTTCGGTGGCGGCCATCCCGACAACATCGACGAGCTAGAACCCATGTGGCACGCGGGCGCCGCATGCTTCAAGGCCTTCACCTGCAACCTTCACGGCGTGCCGGCGGTGCTGCCGGGCAAGATGCTGAAACTGTTCCGCACCGTCGCATCATTCGATGGGCTTGTTCTCGTGCACGCAGAGGACGAGTTCATAGCCGCCGAGAACGAAGAGGACCTGCGGGCCGCAGGAAGAAAGGATGCCCGGGTCGTTCCGGAGTGGCGCTCGAAGGAGGCCGAGCAGGTGGCGGTCAACACCGTCGCCCTGATCGCGCGGATAACCGGTTGCCGGACGATCATCGCTCACGCGAGCCATCCCGAGATCTGCGCGCTGGCTGGACGCGAGCGCGCCCTGGGCGCCAGGCTCCAGGTCGAGAGTTGTCCCCACTATTTCCACCTCACCGAAGAGGAAATCGAGACCTGGGGCCCGTACCACAAGTTCACGCCGC
>JBOGWW010000079.1:0-3768 GCA_050693655.1 Actinomycetota bacterium
GCGCGACGGTTCTGACCCGGCCGAGCGACCGCTCTCCGCCAACTGACTTCTCACCGCCGCAGACAGGGATTCCAGATCGTGCGCCGCTTCGTGGCGCCGTCCATTGACGAAGAACGTTGGTGTGCCAACGGCGCCACTCTCGTCCGCGCTCATCACATCTCGAACGATGCGAGACTCATGAAGGCGGTCGCGGAGGTCGTTCATGAACGATTCGAGATCGAGTTCCAGTTCGCCGGCGTAGCCGAAGATGGCCTTGTGGGAGAGGGCCCCTCCGTGCGCCATCAGGATGTCGTGCATCTCCCAGAACCGCCCCTGAGTGGCTGCCGCCTCGCTGGCCTCGGCCGCGAGCTGGGCGTGCTTGTGCACGTCGACTAGGGGGAGGTGTCGGAACACGAAGGTCAGGTCGTTGCCGAAGGTCTGGAGAAGTTCTCGGACCACGGGTTCGGCCCGGCCGCAATAGGGACATTCGAAGTCTCCGTACTCCACGAGCGTCACGGGGGCATCGAGAGGGCCGCGCAGGTGGTCGACCTCGGGGTCTACCTCTTCCGCGAGGTCGACGATCGGCGGCGCCAGGCGAGCCTCGCCGGCGAATCGCACTCGTTGCGGCAACCGGTCGATCACTCGGAAGACCATCCAGGCCAACAACGAGGCGATAACCGAGGCGGCAAAGATCCCTAGCTTCGCTTCCTCGAGTTCCGCCCCCTCGAAGGTGATGTCCGCGATCAGCAGAGATACGGTGAACCCGATCCCCGCCACCGTCGAGACGCCCACGATCTGTGGCCACGGCACCGTTAGAGGCAGGCCTCCGAACCGGGGTCGCAACGCGATCCAACTGGCTCCCGTAATGCCGGCGAACTTGCCGAGGACGAGTCCGGCGATGATCCCGATGGTGATGGTCGAGGTAGCGGCTCCCCGCAGCACCTCGGCATTCAGCTCCACACCCGCGTTGGCCAGAGCGAACAGCGGCACGATGAAATAGCTCGTCCAGGGGTGGAACAGGTACTGGAGTCGCGCATTCGGTGAGACGGCAGTCGTCACGGTGCGGCTTGCGGTGCGCGCGTAGTCGGCCGTTGGTTCCTCTCTGAAGAGACGCCATATCGCACTGGCGCGTTGGAGGTCGTCTCTGCGAGGCGGATACGCCGTGGCCAGGACTCCCACGGCGACACCGGCAATCGTGGCGTGCACACCGGACGCAAGTGTCGCCAGCCAGATACCCAAGCCGACCACGAAGTAGGGAACGCCGTGGCGGACTCCCGACGCCCGCATTATCAGTACAACTGCGAAGAAGGCAATCGCCACAAGCAGAGCGGAAAGCGAGAGCGTCTCGGTGTAGACCAGCGCGATGACGCTCAGTGCTACCACGTCGTCGACGATGACGACCGTGAGCAGGAACGTACGCGCTCGGTAGGATGCACCCCCGACGAGCGTGAGAATGCCCAGGGCAAAGGCGGTGTCGGTGCCCATCACGATGCCCCACCCGTGTCCCGAAGGCGCCGGTGCGTTGATTACGAGGTAGATGAGGGCCGGAACCACCATGCCCCCGATCGCCGCGAGAACCGGTACGGCCACCCTTCGTCGTTCCCGAAGCTCACCCATGTCGAACTCGCGGCGGATCTCGAGCCCTACCACGAAGAAGAAGAAGGCCATGAGTCCGTCGTTGATCCAGTGCTGGAGATCGAGGGTCAGACCGGCATCGCCGGCGCGTAGCGATATCTCGGTGGTCCAGATCCGCTCGTAGCTCGCCGACCAAGGCGAGTTCGCCCAAACGACGGCGAGGACCGTTGCGAAGAGAAGGAAGATCGCACTGGCGTTCTCGGTGTCGATGAATTCCCGCAACGGAGCAAACTTGGAGGCCCGCGGCGTCATTCCATTGCGCTCGTGGGTCATTCCAACCGGCACTCCGACCTCCCGTTGCACGTCCCGCTCAGTCTCCCATTGGTCCTAGGGCCCGCGCGGCCGGATCCGAGGCTGCCAGTGGGGCGCTGCTTCGTGGCGTCGATTGCTGGTGAGCCTGATCAGCCCGCCCCGTCCGTATTCATCCTGCGGACTCGGCTCATCTTCTGCCTGAATCTGATGAATGAAGACCGGCCTGACCCCCCGACACGCGAACCTCGCTAGGTAGGTCCGGTGCTGGTTCCGAGTCTGTCATGGAGCCAGGCGCGTGCCGCATCGATCTCCCTCGGGTCGAGTTGATGGCCGCCGGGAACCCACGAAAGCTGCACGTCGGCTCCGCCTTGCTCGAGCATCTCTGCTAGTGCCTTGACCACTTAAGTTCCCAGGGCCCTGATTGCCGCGCCTGCGGGCGACCGGCGCGCGACCCTCTTCTCAGGCCGTCGAGAGGAGGAGGACATGGTGCGGGTTCGGGAGCTCAGCGAGAACGAGGCCCAGCGCCTCCAGCGGATCGTGCGTCGGGGAGCCAACAACATCGTCACCTGGCGGCGCGCCACGGTTGTCCTGGCATCTGCTCAGGGTCAAAAGGTCTCGGTCATCGCCAAGCTCGTGCAGAGCTCCGAGGACCGCGTCAGAGAGATGATCCACAACTTCAACGAGGCGGGGATGGACTCGCTGTTTCCGAAGTGGAGCGAAGGGCGTCCGGCGACCTTCACGCCCAAGGTCAGGGCGCGCATCTGCCGCATCGCCCGGGCCCGTCCGGCCAAGTTCGGGCTTCCCTTCACGACCTGGAGCCTCGACAAGCTGCGCGAGTACCTCGTCGAGCGCCGCGTCGTGAAGTCGATCTCCAAGGAGCGCCTGCGCCAGATCCTTGCCGAGGAGGACATCACCTTTCAGAAGACCAAGTCGTGGAAGGAGTCCCCCGACCCTGACAAGGAGGGCAAACTCGCTCGCATAGAGGAGGCCATCAACGCCTGCCCTGAGCGAGTCGTCGCCTTCGATGAGCTGGGGCCGCTGACGATCGTGCCCACGCCGGGGATGTGCTGGTCGGACCGGAGCCGACCCCAGCGCCTGCCGGCGAACTATCACAAGTTCCACGGACAACGGCAGTTCTTCGGTTGCTACCGCGTCGGCACGGATGAGCTGTGGGGCTTCATCGAGCCCAAGAAGGGCTGGCGGCCGACGCTGCGGACGCTCAAGTCGATCCGGGCGCGCTTTCCCGATGGAAAGCCGGTCTACGTCATCCTCGACAATCTCAACCACCACAAGGGATCTCGAATACGAGACTGGGCCGCCGAGCACAAGGTCGAGCTGCTGTTCACGCCCACCTACGCTTCGTGGGCGAACCCCATCTCGGTTAACCGGCCTCTAGGGAGCCGGGCTTCGCATTGCGGCTTAGGCAAATCCACCGCAAGCCGGTCGTGGAGCAGAACAATGAAACTTGCTTGCGCAACTCGCGTGAAAGGGAACGGGATTGGAGATCGCAGTCGTGCACGGCGAACAGGGGCATCGGTTGCAAGGGCAGGGCGCTTACGTCACGCTTGTGAACCGCTTTCTCGATCACCTTCGGGCGCGCGCCTTTTCACCGGCGACCCTGCGAGCATACGCGTATGACCTGCTGAACTTCGGACGCTTCTTGAGTGAGCGTGGACTTGCCGCCACCGATGTCGTGCCAACCGACCTGTTCGACTACCTCGAATGGCAGACGCGTCCCAAGCGGATGAAGGGCGCCAAGGTCGTGCGCATCGGAGACCCCCGGGGTGCAGCCCCAGCGACGATGAACCGCCGAGTCGCCGCGGTCCGAGGGCTGTTCGAGTTCGCGGTGCAGGCCAGGATCCGACAGGAAAACCCCGTGCCCGCGGCTCGCCGGGCGTCGAG
>JBOGWW010000080.1:0-3966 GCA_050693655.1 Actinomycetota bacterium
GTCCGGGCCGGCGGCCGTCGACGGCGAGCGCCCAGCCCCGCCGCGCCAACGCCCGGGCGAGTTCCAGCCCCAGTCCTCGGGACGCTCCGGTGACGATCGCGGTTCTGCTCATTCCGGCCTCCTGTTCGTGCAAGCAGACCCGACCGTAACTCCCCGAGGAGAGAAAAACAAGAAGTATCTGTTTTAACTGTCGAAAGCCCCTCGTTGGAGCTAGGATGCATGCATGGTTCCCGCGAGTCACCCCGCTCTCAGCGCCCTGCCGGTCACCAAGAGGGCGCTGCTGAACACCCTCAAGAAGCGGGGCGACCTATCCGTCGACGACCTTGCGGCCACGCTTGCGATGACCGTTTCGGGAGTGCGCCAACAGCTCTCCGGCCTCCAGCGAGACGGACTCGTCACCTTCGACGAGATCCGCTCGGGGCCGGGGCGTCCTCGCTACGTCTACCGTCTGACCTCCGCCGCGGACGGACTTTACCCGCGCGCCTATGCCGAGATCACGAACGAATTGCTCGAGTACGTCGAGGACGCGGATCCGGAATTGCTCGAGGCGATCTTCGACAAGCGGCGCGGGCGACGCATCGAGCGGGCGCGGATTCGCCTGGCCGACAAGCCGTTCTCCGAACAGGTCGCCGAGCTTGCCGCGATCCTCGACGAGGACGGGTACTTGGCCGACTGCACTCAACTCGACGATCGCACCTGGCTCGTGACGGAGCACAACTGCGCCATCTTCGGCGTGGCGATGCGCTACGGGCAGGCCTGCAGCAGCGAGATCGATTTCATCCGCGCGGTCATGAGGGGCGCAAGCGTGGAGCGCATCTCGCACATGGTCGCCGGCGAACACCACTGCAGCTATCGCATCACGCTTGGGAACTAGCCGTTAGATTGCCGGCATGGCCAGGCGAAAGCACGACGCTTACTCGGACGCGGTGAGCTGGACCAAGTTGGGTCGCCCCCGGCGATTCAACCGGTCGGACTTCGCAGGGCGATGCTGGCAGAACAGCTTCGTGGCCGGCGTGATCGTGCTCGGCATCATCGGTCTGTTGTCGCCCTCCGCGTACGGGCAGACGCGTGGCTTCTCGGGGCGCGGCCAGTTCGGAGCCATGGGCCTGGGATGGCCGGGACTCGTGCTCGTCGGGCTGGTTGTGGTCGGGCTCCTCTACGCCTTGGCAAAGCGCAGCGGGATCCGGTGGACCGTCGTTCGAATGATGGATCCCTGGAGACGCCCGATGAGTGAGAATCCCAACTACGAGGGCGCCGCCGGCGCGCTCGAAGCATCTTCCGACGCGCTCCGAACTCGCTACGCATGGCGCTTCGTCTACCGTCCGGTGGTCCTGGCCGTGCTGGCCACGTTCTTCGCCTTCAGCTCATCCTACTTCCTGGTCGATGCGACTCTGGCTCAGTTTCAGGTCGGGTGGCAGCAACCCGTGCTGGGGGTTGCGAACTCTTTCATCAGCGTGCTCCTGTGGCGGCTGGCGGCACTGGGGTTGTCGACCTACAGGCTTGCCGCGAGCGTGCACAAGACCGTCTCGACGGGGTACTTCTAGACGCGATCGAGCGCCACTCGCACCGCCCTCCACAACCTGGAAGCGCCGCCGCGCATTACGTCACCGGTGGGCAACCCCGTCTCCTTCTCGATGCGCGCGACCTCCTCGCCGGCCGCTTGGTCCTCGAGCCCGCGCGTGTTCACCGCTATGCAGGCGACGGGCGCCGGCCGGACCGTTTTCGCCATCAGTTCGTGAGTCGCAACCATGTCGGTGAGTGGGGGAAGCCGAGTGAAGGGAGGCTCCTCGATGGCCTCCCTTCCGGCTTGATGACACAGCACCTGAACTTCGGGGGCCGCACCGTGCAGGAGTCCGAGCGTCACACCCGAATAGGCCGGGTGCCACAGGCTGCCCTGCCCTTCCACCATCAGGACCTCGGAATCCGGATGTGACTCCAGAATGAGTTGCTCCGCCGCTCCGGCCGTGAAGTCCGAGATCACTCTGTCCACCGCAATGCCGCGTCCGGCGATGAGTATGCCCGTCTGACCCGTCGCCACGAACTCCGCCCGAACTCCCTCGTCGCCGGCCGCCTTCGCAAGCTCGAGCGCAACCGTCATCTTGCCGACGGCACAGTCGCTGCCGACGGTGAGGACAACTCGCTGTGACACCTCGAGACTCTTGCCCGAGAACAGGGGGATGTCTGCCGGCGGAACGCGGACGTCCCACAGACGCACGCCGTGCTTCTCTGCGAGGGCCACGAGCTCGGAGTCGTCCGACAGCAGTTGATGCAGCCCATTGGCTATCTCCAGACCCGCCTCGATCGATTCCGCGATCCAGGCGCGCCAGTGATCCGGCATCCAACCTCCGGGAGTTGCAACGCCGAGCAGGAGCGATGTTGGATCGTGTCGCAGGCCCTCTGCAACCGAGGCCACGACCGGCGCGCTGCGACCGAGCTCCGGCAGGACCTCGATGAGGTCGCGTCCCGCGTGCTCGGGATCGACGGCGGCGGCGATGCGATCGGGAGCGAAGTGGATGACGCCGTGGGCGGTCTTGGCGTTGCGCTCGGTCAGATAACCGTCGGTGAGGACCAGCCAGGATCTCATGACACGCTCACCCGCCGGTTCGGGTCGCTATCGCTTCGAACACCCAAGCCGGGCCCGGGAGCAAGCGTCATCATCCCCTTGTCGTAGGTCACGCCGGGGTGGGGATCGCTCGCCAGCAGCAGCGGGCCGTCGACGTCGGCGTGATCGACGAGCGACGCGATCGAGGCCTCGGCCGTCGCCGAAACCCCCGACGTGAGATCGCAACCCAACATGACCCTGATGCCCAGAGCGCGCGCGGTGGCGATGGCTCTCAAGGCCTCGCGGATGCCACCGGTCTTGCGCAGTTTGAGGTTCACGCCGTCGACGACACCCGCAAGTCTCGCAACGTCGGCCGCCGTCGCCACATCCTCGTCGGCGAAGACGGGAATCGACGTGGCCTCGGTTACGCGCCTCAGCTCATCGAATCGGTCGCGCGGGATCGGCTGTTCGCACAGTTCTATGCCGAGGCGTTCGGCTTCGTGCAGCCGCTCGATAGCATCAGCGACACTCCAGCCCTCGTTCGCGTCGATGCGGATGGTCCCCGGATAGACCGAACGGAGGGCGGCCAGCGCGTCGACGTCACCTTCGAATCCCACCTTCATCTTCAGACAAGGGTGGTCGGAGAGGAGCTTCGCCCGCTCGACCATGGAATCGATCTCGGCGATGGGGATCGTGACCGAGGTGACGGGAAGGGGGCGGCTCCCGAGTCCCAGCAGCTCGGCGACCGAGACACCTGCAAGCTTTGCCGCGAGATCGTGGCGGGCGATGTCGAGGGCGCAGCGCGCGGCGCTCGGGGGCAGGAGTTCGAGAACGCCCTCGAGGTCGAAGGGGTCACCGAGCGATCGGGGATCGATCGCCCTCAGCCGTGTGACGGTCTTGGCCGGCGAGTCGCCCCAGCGCTCGTCCGGGGAAACCTCGCCGATGCCCTCCTCGCCTCCGAAGCGGACTCGCACGAAGACGTTGGATGCGGCCTCCCACGAGGTCGTGGCGATCGTGAACCTCTCCGCCAGCTCCAGGTCTCGCTCGTAGACCTCAAGCTGCCATCCCTTTACGGCTGCTTTACCTGTGGACACGTTCATAATGGAAGCATGATTAAGAACACCTTCAAGACATTCGTGCTGCTCGCCGGCCTCGGCGGTCTCCTCATCATGGTGGGCCAGTTCTTCTTCGGCGGAATCGGCGCCATCTTCGGCCTGGCTCTCGGTCTCCTGTTTGCGGGAGGCTCCTACTGGTTCTCCGACAAGATCGCCATCCGGGCCACGCGGGCCGAACCGCTCGATGAAGCGCAGGCACCCCAGCTCTACCGGATGGTGCGCGAGCTGACGACGGCAGCCAACATGCCCATGCCGCGCCTCTACATCACCCCGGAGCAGCAGCCCAACGCCTTCGCCACCGGCCGCAGC
>JBOGWW010000081.1:0-7220 GCA_050693655.1 Actinomycetota bacterium
GGCTTGTCCTCGTCGTGCAACATGAAGGGCGCCCCGGTCAGCGTTCGCAGTTGCTCGGCCGCGGTGATGTGATCGAAGTGCGCGTGGGTCGCAACGATGGCGGTGACCGTGAGCTGCCGCCGGACGATCGCCGCCGCAAGCTCCGATGCATCGTCACCGGGGTCGATCACGATCGCTTGGCGCGTTGCCTCATCGCCCACCACGTAGCAATTGCACGCCAGAGGGCCGACGACACGATGTAGGAACAGCTTCACGACGCGTCACTCCCCGGTCCCGGCGAGGAAGGGCGAGGCTCGCTCCTAGGCGGCGATGATCGTCGAGGAGAGTCCGGATCCTGCATCTCGGCGAGCTTCCATCCCGCGAACCCGAAGATCGCGCCCCAGACGAGAGCCAGTATCGCGACCAGGAAGAAGTTCGTGGAAGCGACGCCGATATCCACTCCCTCGACGCCCCCCTCGAAGCTGAAACCGTTGAGCAGAGCCAGCAGCGCCAGTGCTCCAGCATAGGCAACTGCTGCCGTCATCAGCACCTCGAAAAGCTTCGATCGGTCGACCGATTGACGGTAAGCACTGAAGCCGCCCAGCAGGCACGAGAGCAGCGGTATCAACAGCAGCAACAAGAAGAGACTGCCGGAGGTACGTCCGCCGAACCCGATTATCGAAATGCTCGCGGTCCCACTCGGCGTCTCCGATAGAAGGGACAACGGAGCTCCCAGGGAGCTGGCCGCGATCAGTGACAGGACGTTGGGAAGCGTCAGCAGGAGCACGATGAGTCCGGCAATCACTCCTCCGATCGTGAGCCCATCGAGTGAGTCACCGCGCGCAAGGGCGACGATCACGATGAGCAAAAAGGCGGCCGCGGAGGCGAGCGCCGTCGTACCGAGCATGACCCCAGCCGCTGCGATGCCCTCGTAGAGCGAGCGCCGTCGAGCCTTGATCCGGTCGAGCGCTCCGCCCCAGAGGGCGGCCGGCGATTCCCTCGATCTGAGGCCGCCGACCGCGCCGAACAGCGCCGCCCAGATGAATCCCAAGAAGAGGGCCTGCGGGGCGCTCGCCCCCAGCGTTCCTACGTCCGAGATCTTGAAGAGCAGCGCCGCCAGCAGGCAATAGAGGGAGAAGGGCAGGGCCACCTTGGCGCCTTCGATCATCAGTGCGCGCGGGGTGTGGGCGTTGCGTGCCGCCACCGTGCGTGAGGTCGCCCACATGAGGGCATAGCCGAATATCGCCAGGGCCCCGAGCCAGACCATGGAAAAGGAGAGCCCGACGGGTCCGAGGTTGCCGAATTCGAGGCTCACCCCCAGGACCGAGAGGCCGAACAGCACGACCAGCGAAAGGACGTCGAATGCGTTGATGCCGGGTCCAAAGCCTCCGCTTCCAATGGCGGCCGCCGCCACGATCAGTGCGCCGAGGCCGATCAACGTCAAGAACCCAATGGCCGCCGCGCCGGCCGCCTGGGCCCAACCGCCGGAGACGAACGAGTCCCGAAGGGCGACCGCGAACTCGCGCAGCGGCAGAGTCGCGCTCTGCGGCCGGCCCGGAGACACACCGTCCGGCTCCTCGGGGACGGGTTGCTGGGGACCTCGTCCCCTGGCGCCGTAGGGACTCTCGATCGAGGGGCGGTCCGGGCCCGGCGCTTGCTGCGCCGTCGCGGCGCCCTCGGGCGAGGACTCGGGTCGCTTCGGGGGGGCGGGACCGGGATCGTAGGTGGACCCGGAAGTCGAGTCGATGACGGTCTCGTCCGGGTCCGTCGAGGACGGAGAGGCCTCCGCCGGCCCCTGGGCCGTCGTGGCTTCGTCGCGCGGCAGCGGTCTCCCACAACGCGCACAGAAGAGGGCTTCGAAGTCGCGCACCTCCGCACCACAGGATGGACACTTCATGGCAAATCAGTGTAAGCCGCACTCCGCTCGCGGCCTCAAGCGGAGTGGGTCCCGTACTTCGCGGCGTAGCACTAGACTCCGGCGGTGGCCGAAGAGCGCCCAGAGATATTTCGACTCATCGAGACCGCCGACAACTTCGTCAAGTACGCGGCACCGGGCAAGGAAGCCCGCGCCGAGAAGAGGGCGCGCAGACGCTACGAGAAGGCCGAGCGCTTGGCGGAACAGGCGGGCGCCGAGGAACTCGTCGAGCAGGTTCGACTGCGCCTCGCGGATCTCGAGCGGCGCGCTTCGTTGCCTGCATCCGGTGCTGACGCCTACGACGAGGAGGTCATCACCTCGATCCCCCCCGAGCACGCGACCGAGCGGGTGCCGCCGGGCCAGCGCGTCGTCAGGGGGTGGCCGGTGTTGCACGAGGGTCGCATCCCTCGCTTCGACCAGTCGACCTGGTCACTCGCACTCGACGGAGCCTGCGCGCACGCGCTGCGGTTGGACTATGCGGAGGTTCAGGCTCTTCCCACCGTGGACCTGACGAGTGACTTCCACTGTGTGACGGGATGGTCCAAGCTCGACAACTTCTGGCGTGGCGTGCAGACCAAGGAGCTCCTCGAGCGCGCGTCGCCGAACTCCGACGCGACCCATGTACTCGTCCACGCCGAACAGGGGTACACGGCCAATCTTCCACTGGCCGCGCTTGTCGAGGATGAGTCCATGGTGACCTGGCAGCACAACGGCAAGCAGCTCGCACCCAAACATGGGTGGCCGCTGAGGCTGGTGGTCCCCCTCCTCTACGGTTGGAAGAGCGTGAAATGGGTGCGGCGATTCGAGTTGCTTACCGCGGACCACCGGGGATTCTGGGAGCTACGCGGTTACCACAACCGGGCGGACCCCTGGCTCGAAGAGCGCTACTCCTACCAGGAGAGCTGAGCCGATGACCGTGAGCCGATGACGGAGTTCCTCGAGGGCTTCAGGGTCGGGCACTACACGGACGAGGCCAACCGCACGGGATGCACGGTCGTACTGCCCCCGGCGGGCAACGTCACCTCGTGTGACGTGCGCGGGTCGTCGCCGGCCTCGCGCGAGCTGGTGCTCTTGGATCTGGACCGGCGGTTGACCGAGGTGCACGCGGTCCTGCTGACGGGGGGCAGTGCCTTCGGGCTCGCCGCGGCCGATGGAGTGATGACGTGGCTGGCCGAGCACGACGTCGGCTACCACACCCTCGTGGCGCGCGTCCCGATCGTCCCCGCAGCCGTCATCTTCGATCTGGGGGCCGGAAACGCGAACGCGCGCCCGGGGCCCAGCGAGGGCAGGGCCGCCTGCGAAGCCGCCTCGTCGTCGGGGATCGCAACCGGACCCGTGGGGGCGGGCACCGGCGCCACCGTGGGCAAGTGGAGTGGGCTGGAGAAGGCCGCCCGGGGCGGCTTCGGCATCGCCCACGCGACCGCCGAGGGCAACCGCGTCGCCGCACTCGCCGTCGTCAACGCGGTGGGTGACGTGGTGAGTTCCGATGGGAGTTCGCTGGCGGGGTCGTCGGTCGAGGAGGGGCGGCTTCACGGCCCGCGGCCACCCGCCACCGAAGTCGCTCCCATCAACACCGTGCTGGCGCTCGTCGCGACCCGCGCGGCACTCGACAAGCGAGAGGTCAAATGGCTGGCGGGCCGCGGCTCCGACGGCATCACGACATCGGTGCGTCCCGCTCATACTCGCTACGACGGAGATGTCTGCTTCGCGATCGCAGGTCCGCCGGCGGAGGGGGCCGCGGAGACCAACCTCGACGTTCTCGGGGTGCTGGCGACCGAGGCGGTGGCGAGCGCGGTGCGCAACGCGGTCGAGGCCGAACCCGCTTAAGGGATTTCTACTACCACCTTGCCGAAGCGCTCGCCCGCGTCGAGGTACTCGAGCGCCTTGGCCCCCTCGTCGAGCGTGAAGCTGCGGTCGATCACGGGTCTCATCTCCGCCCCGGCGACCAGTCGCAGCATGTCGGAGACATCGGAGTCGCTTCCCATAGTCGATCCGATGATGCTGAGCTGGTTCCAGAACACTCGCCGGAGATCGATCTCGGGCTGCGCGCCCGCGGTCGCTCCCGCATTGACCACCCTCCCTCCCTTCCTGAGGGCGCGCAGGGCCTGGTCCAGAGCCGCTCCCCCCGCGGAGTCGGCGACGAGGTCCACTCCACGCTTGCCGGTTCGAGCCCGTATGGCCTTGCCGACGTCCTCGTCTCGGTAGTTGACGCCGGCATCGGCCCCCATTTCGAGGGCGCGCGCCAGCTTGTCGTCCTCGGACGAAGTGACGTAGAGCCGACCCGCGACCGGACGCGCGAGCTGGAACAGCGACTGTGCGAGCCCTCCTCCGATGCCCGTGATCAGGATCCACTCACCGGGCTTGAAAGCCGCGCGCGTGAACAACATCCGGTAGGCCGTGATCGCAGTCGTCCCCAGAGCTGCGGCCTCGGCGAAGGAGAGGTGATCGGGCACGGGGTAAACGTTCGTCGCGGGCAGCACGACCTTCTCCGCCAGCGTTCCGTCGCGGTGTTCCCCCATCATCGAGAAGGTCGTGCAGAGCGATTGCTCCCCGGCACGGCAGAACTCGCACGTCCCACAGTGGATGCCGGGGTTGACGATCACCTTCATGCCGGGCCTCAGGCCAGCAACGTCGTCGCCCGTGGATTCGATCTCTCCCGCGCCGTCGGCGCCCAGCGTGTGCGGGAACTCGTGCGGGATGTGCAAGGCCCCCGTGAGGGTCCACAGATCGAGCCGGTTGAGCGCGGCGGCCCGCAGCCGGACCACCACTTCGCCGCGTCCAGCCTGGGGGTCCGGCAGGTCCATGAGGGTCACGTTCTCGAGGCCGTACTCGGTGATCGCAATGGCTTTCATGCGCCCTTGAATACCCGAGTGACTGCGCCACTGTCCAACCGGATCCTTATTGTCACCGACCGCTCGTAGGCTGGATGCGTCGCGCATCCCGGGGCCATGGAGGTAGCACATGGCCGCCAGCAAGTCGTCGAAGGCTTCGTCGAAGGCTTCGAAACGGGCGAAGCGCAAATTACCGCGCTGCAAGGCCTGCGAGAAGCCGATTCGCATCCCCAAGGGATGGAGCACCGGCGCCGCCGTCCGCCGCCACTACTGGAGCAAACACCGCGCGGTAATGCTCCCCGACGATCCCTCTTAGTCTTAGTGGCGGAGGAGCACCCCGACGAGACCGGCGACCTGATTATGGTCCTGCTCGCCTGCACGCTCGCGCGCCTGCGCGACCGGTTGTGTGCCGACGGTTACGACCGTGCCGCGCGGGTCGTGGACGACCTCGTCGAGGTTGCCGACGACTACCTCGAGCGACTGCCGTAACTGCGACAGGGTTAGCGCCTCACCCGCACCCTGCCGGATTTGCTCGCCGAGTTACCGGCCGTGTCGGTCGCTTTGATCCTGTAGGTGTAACGGCCCCGCTTGACGACCTTGTTCGTCCTGAAGTTCCTGCCGTTCCAGGTGGTCCTGTAGAAGTTGGGGGCCAGCTTCGTCTTGGGGATCCTGTGGACGAGCCTTCCCCGCTTGTTCCTGATCGTCAGGAGCACCACCGCCGTCTCGTTCAGCTTGAACTTGATCCTGGTGCGGCGCTTCCGCTTGCCCAGTGGCGTGAAGGGGTCGGGTCCGTCCGAGACCCTCGTGAGTCTCGGCGGGGTGGTGTCCGCAGGAGGAGGGTCAACCTCCCCGCCGGCCGCTTCGTACACGGCCGCAGCGACGTTGCCCATCTGTGGACCGAACATGGTGTCCACGTATTCCTGGCCGTCGGGGTCATCGTAGCCGTAGCTGTTGACGGAGTGAACGAGGCCCTCGCCCGATTCCGGGTCCTCCACGATCCATCCTCCGCCACTGGAGCCGCCGGTCATATCGCAGCCGATCGCCATCGGTTCCGGCGGGGATGGGAAGTTGTCGTCGAGGTAACCGAAGTCCGAATCGCAATAGAACATGTTCTGGCCGTCGAACGGCGGTGCTTGAGGGTGCCCGATGGATCTATAAGTCTGATCGACGTCTTGGTTGAAGGCGATGCCTCGCGCGCCGACGACCTCCTGGATCTCTTCGCCGCTCCCGTTGGGCGCCATCGTCAGTGCGGCGACGTCATAGCGAAGATCGCCGCCGTTCATCCACTCAGAGGTGGAGACGGCATACTCGGCGACCCACTCGCCCTCCGGAGCGACCCCCTCCTTGTAACCGGGCACGAACAGGAAGTTCGTGTAGAAGCCGCTTTCGTCACCCTCCGCGACGCAGTGACCCGCGGTCCACACGACGTCAAGGGTCTCGGAGCTCACGACCGTGCCCGAGCAAACCGCAGCCCCCTCGGGCACCGAGAAGAACAGCTTCCCGTGCGTGATGTTGGGAAACACGGAGGTGTCCGTGATCATCCCCGAGCTATAGGGAATGGGGTCGCCCGGAGGGACGCTCGCGCTCCGTGCGCTCTCCTCGGACGTCCTCCCCCCCAAGAGCTTCGTCGGCTGGGGCGCGCGGCTCGCGGCCGATACCGCCGGAGCGCTGCCCATCACGGAAACGGGTTCGCCCGAGTCGCCGGCCGCCGCCGGTCCCGTGCCCGCGCCCTCCGAGGGGTCGAGCACGAGGTCGAGTGGTTCGGCCGCCCGCATGCGTCGTTTGGTCCAGAAGCGTTTGGTCGCCCGCTCGTCAGGATCCAAGAAACGCGTAACCGGACGCAGAACCGCCGCAGAGGTCGCTCCCCTTGCGCCCGCTTGGTTTGCAAGCCCCGGAAACAGCGATGCGAGCACGAAGGCGGCCGCGAGCAAGACCGCTGCGCGACGAGGTGCTCGATTCCCCACGTTCGTGACTCCTTTGGCTTGGTGGCCCTGTCCGGCAATCCACCCCCCGACCCTGCCTCAAAGGGGACTTCAGGTATCTGAATCGGCAGATTCCCCCCGAAGGTTGAGCCCTCAGGGCCAATCTTTGACGGCCTCGAGCGGGGGCCGGTCGAGCGGATCGGTCCCCGGGTGGAGCTCGTCCTCGCCGGACGCCTCGACCATGGCCCCGAGCTTGTCCCGGAAGCGGTCCAGCCGGCGGAAACCCTCTTCGTACTTGCCGCGTGCGTTGCCGAGGTGGCGACCGAGGGTCTCGTATTCGGAGGCGAAGCGCTCGAAGTCCTGCTGCAGCCGGCCGCAGTTCGCCAGGATCTCTTGCGCCCCCTCTTCCACGCTCAGGCAGCGGAGTCCGTAGAGCACGGTCTGGAGGTAGCCGTACAGGGTGAGAGGCGACATCGGCACCACCCGGGCCTGGATGGCGGTCTCGAACAAGGGCTGCTTCTGGTGGGCGAGACGAAGGACCTCGGCGTAGACGCCCTCGGCCGGGACGTACAT
>JBOGWW010000082.1:0-3940 GCA_050693655.1 Actinomycetota bacterium
GGCGTCCTCGTACTCGGGGGCCCGGTTCACGACCCGCCCGTGGCGAATCCCGAGCTTGACCCTGACGACCTGCCCGTGGACCTCGACCGTGGCGAGGTCTCGTTCGAGCACCTCCTTGGCCACGGGAGAGATGCGCACGCCGAGCGTGGAGGTTTCCTCGAAAAGAACTTCCAGCACCTGGTCGCGTCGGTCGGGGTTTACTAGGACCGACAGGGTGAACGCGCTGCGTCCCTTCTTCATGGTGATCGGTGTCGTCCACGCGTCCGACGCTCCACTGAGCAGCAGGCGCGCGCGAGCGTGGGCAACGAGCTCGGGGCTCAGGTCATCGATGTTGGTCTCGATCACGAAGGCATCGGGAGCACTTGGTTCGTCGAGGTTCATTTCCTGGCGCTCACCCACCAGCAGGCGCACCACGTTGGGCAACTCCGTGTCGCGCCGGCCGGCTCCGTACCCCGTGGTCTCCAGTCGCATCGGCGGAGGTGGTCCGAAGGCGTCGGCGAAGGTCACGAGCAGGGCTGCGCCCGTAGGCGTGACCGCCTCGCCCGTACCGCCGGGAAAAACCGGCACTCCTGCACGCGCACAGATCTCGGTCACGGCCGGGACGGGCACCGGAAGCTTGCCGTGAGCCGTATCGACGGTGCCGCTTCCCAGCGGGAGCGGCGACACCGTTGTGTGCCGGGGATCGAGGTGCGCGAACGCCGCGCTCGCCGCGACGATGTCGATGATGGCATCGATTGCGCCGAGCTCGTGAAATTGGATTGCGTCCACTTCGACGCCGTGAACGGCGGCCTCGGCCTCGCCCAGTATTCTGAACGCAGAGCGTGCGAGATCTTTGACCCGGTCACCCAGCGTCGAACTTCCTATCAGGGCCTCGATAGCGGACAGCGAGCGATGCTCGTCTCCTTTCTCCGTGTGTACCTGAACACGCGTAGCTCGCAGACCTCCCTTGACGGTGTCGTCCACCTCCAGCGACCAACCGCCAACCTCCAGGCCGCCGATGGCGTCTTCGACCACGGCGAGCTCGACCCCGGAGCCGAGCAGCGCTCCGAGGATCATGTCACCGGCGGCGCCCGCAAAGCAGTCGAAGTGGCAAGCCCTCATACGGTCTTCCGGTTGATTATCCGTAGCGCACTCATGGCGGCGCCGAAGCCGTTGTCGATGTTGCACACCACCACGCCCGCGGCGCACGAGTTGAGCATGCCCAGCAACGCAGAGAGCCCCCCGAAGGACGAGCCGTAACCCACGCTGGTCGGCACGGCGATGACCGGTGCCGCGGTGAGTCCTCCGACGATGCTCGGCAGTGCGCCCTCCATGCCGGCGACGACGATCACGGCGTCTGCCTCGTCGAGCGGAGCGCGCGCCGCCAGGATCCTGTGCAGCCCCGCGACCCCCGCGTCGGCCACGCGCTCCACCTTGATGCCACAGGCTTCGGCCACGACGACGGCCTCTTCGGCGACGGCCAGGTCCGATGTGCCGGCGGTGATAATCGCTATTAACCCCTTGGGGGATTGCTCGATCTCGGCGCGCAGCACGGCAACGCGCGCAACCTCGTGCAGGGTGAGGCCGGGAAACTCCTCTCGCAGAGCTTGCGCGGCCTCCTCGGGGACGCGGGTTGCGATGACGGGGCCGGTGGTAGCGGCGAGCATCCGCCGTGCGATTGCGACCGTTTGGGCGGCCGTCTTGTGCTCGGCGTAGATGGTTTCGGGCAGCCCCTGACGAAGCTCGCGGTGGGTGTCTAGCTGCGCGAAACCGAGGTCGCCAACGGGGAGTTCGCGCAGCAGGGCCACGGCATCATCGGGGGCCAAGCGGCCTTCCTTGACGGCGGTGAGCAGGTCTTTTACCTCTTCGGCGCGCATGCCGTCAGTGTAGGATGACCCACCGTGCCTGAACTCACTCTTGAAGAACTGACTCTTGCACTGGCGATCGTAGCGGGCGTTGCCCTTCTGTGCTTCTTGCTGGTGCTGTTTCTGATGATTCGTCTCAGAAAGGTTCGTCGCGAATACATGCTGCTGCGAGGAGACAACGGGGATCATGACCTCCTGGCAACGGTGGGCGAATCCGTGGGCAAGGCGCGCGCCGTCGAGCAGAGGGTCGATGCCCTGAACACGGCGCAAGAGGATCTTGCTTTGGTGGGACGACTTGCGGTGCAGCGTTTCGGGGTGGTGCGCTACGACGCTTTCGAGGACATGGGCGGGCAGTTGTCCTTTTCCGCCGCGCTGCTGGATGACTACGGTGACGGGATCGTGATCACCTCGATCAACGGCCGTACGGAGACACGAACCTACGCGAAGTCGGTACGCGCCATGAAGTCTCAGCACAACCTGTCGGACGAGGAACGAGCCGCCATAGAGGCGGCGGTTTCGGGAGATGGACGGGGAGCCTCCGAGGCATCGTCGGCGTCGAGCCGCTGACGGTTTGCCGAGGACCACAATGATCGACCTGAAGATCCTGCGAGACAATCCCGACTACGTGCGCGCCTCCTATGAGCGGAGGGGAGGAGTCGACGGACTCGGGCGCGTCCTGGAACTCGATGCGCGCCATCGCGAGCTGATCGGAGAGGTCGAGAGTCTGCGAGCGGAGCACAACAGGGCCAACAAGACGATAGGCGGGACGCCACCCACCGAGCGCGCCGCTGCGATCGAGAGCGCGAGGGCCATCGGCGAGCAGGCCGAGGCCCTGTCGCCGGAGCTCGACCGGGTCGCAGCCGAGCTGGAAGAGGCGGCCGCTCATCTGCCGAACCTGCCGCATGAAAGCGTTCCGGACGGCTTGACCGAGAAGGACAACCTAGTCGAGCGAACCGTCGGCGATCGACCCGAGTTCGACTTCGAGCCGAAGGACCATGTTGCGCTCGGAGAGGGCCTCGGCATCTTCGACTCGGAGCGCGCGGCGAAGACCTCGGGCAGTCGATTCGTCTATCTGACGGGTGCCGGCGTGATGCTGGAGCTGGCTCTGGTTCGTTTCGCGCTGGACTACCTGATGGAACACCGTTTCACTCCCGTGGTCCCGCCGATCCTCGTACGCCGCCATGCGATGTACGGGACCGGCTTTCTTCCGGCCGAAGAACACGAGTTCTACGTGGTGGAGCGCGACGGGCTCTTTCTGGCCGGTACCTCCGAAGTCCCGCTCGCGGCCATGCACTCAGACGAGATCTTGGACGGGTCGGACCTTCCGATTCGCTACGCGGGCTACTCGCCCTGTTTCAGGCGCGAGGCCGGTACCTACGGCAAGGAGACGAAGGGCCTGATCCGCGTTCATCAGTTCGACAAGGTCGAGCAGTTCTCGTTCTGTCACCCCGACGATTCCTGGGACGAGTTCCAGGCGATTCGTGCGAACCAGGAGCGCCTTCTCCAGAGCCTCGAGATCCCCTACCAGGTCCTCGTGATGTGCGCCGGCGACCTGGGATCGGCGGCGGCGAAGAAGGTGGACAACGAGGCCTGGCTTCCGGGGGCCCAGCGCTATCTGGAACTCACCTCGGCAACCAACGCGACCGATTACCAGGCCCGCCGGCTGAAGGTTCGATTCAAGGACGACGAGGGGACGAGGCTCGTGCACACCTTGAACGGCACCGCCTGTGCGGTCGGCCGGACCCTCGTCGCACTGCTCGAGAACTTCCAACGCGGCGACGGCAGCGTCGGGATTCCCGAGGCGCTCGAGCCCTACACGGGCTTCAAGGAGATCAGGCCACAGGCGCCCTAGCAAACCCGCGTATTCGTCAGACGATGATCGACGGGAGCGGGCCCGGGAGGTCCTGTTTGCGGGCGTTCCCCCTTCCTCTGGCTGGTGTTCGGGTGATATGTCTTCACCTACTCGAAGATTCGAAGGGTCGCTGCAACCTTCGGCTTCCACGAGGAGTCAGTTAACACATTCGGGTTGCGCGTCCACCCTCACGGTGGCCGAGCTCCCTCTAAACCTGCCCCGGTTCCGTAGACACATGAAGGTT
>JBOGWW010000083.1:0-3879 GCA_050693655.1 Actinomycetota bacterium
ACTTTCATGGCTCGTCGAACCGTGAGCTTGCCGGACAGCACAGAGGCGCTCGTTCGCAGAATGGCGAATGACGGTGAGTCCTTCTCCGCAACGGTGACCCGCCTGATCGAAGCCGGAGCGAAATCACTCGAGGGGCGAAGGTCGGTCAGCTATGCCGGGGCGGGAGAGGGGCCCGAAGAGCTTGGGCGCAAAGCCGAGGCCTATCTCGAAGATCTCGTCTCCAGCGATTGACGGTCGTCGCCGACACGGGCCCGCTCGTTGCTGCCACGAACGTGCGGGATAGGGCTCACCGACTGGCGGCCTCCCTCGTGGCAGAGCTCGGCCGCGACCTCGTCGTTCCTGACCTCGTTCTCGTCGAAGTCGATCAGCTGCTCCGAGCAAGGGTGGGCAAAGCCGCCGCGCTGGCGTTCTTGGCGGCGATCTCGGCGCGGGAGCACGAGGTCGCTTTCCTTTCGCAGGCATTGCTTGGCCGGGCTTTCGAGATCGACAGTCGATTCTCGGAGCTTGACCTCGGGCTCGTCGATGCTTCGGTCATGGCGTATGCCGAACGCCATGTACTCCCGATACTGACCTTCGATTTCGAAGATTTTCGTGCGGCGCCACCGGAATCCGGCTACTGGCGGCTGGTCATCGACGAGAGCCGCTACGCAGAGGCGACGGACTGAAAGTTTGACGTCCATCCGACGCGTCTGCTACGGCAACAGGCGGAAGCGGCCACCGTCGAGCGGGCGGAGCAACCCGAAGTTGCGGTGGTCCAAGGTGAGTAGGGAGCGGGTTCGGAACCGATCGGCCAGTACCACAATCGACGCGTCGGTCACCCCCACGTCCTGGTCACGGTAACGCTCGACCACCCCACGCGCTCGTTGCAGCTCCTCGGCGCCGAATCCTGACAGGTGGAATGCCCCGCCGGCGACCTCGGCCAGCACCGCCAATTCGGCATCCACGCCGAGTCGAGTGGCCACGAGGTAGGCGAGTTCGGCGACCACGTAGGGTGATACCAGCAGCGGCTCGGGCTCGGCGTCGACCACCCCTTTGACGGCTGCGTGTGTCGGCTCCCTACGGTTGAACAGCGCAAGGAGGCCGCTGGTATCGGCGACGATCACCGCTCGCCGAACCCGGCAAGCAGCTCGTCGGCCCGCGCGGCGAACGGCTCGGCGTCGAGGAATCCGGGACGCGGCCTTGGTGCGGTCACCGCGGCCGCAACCGCCTGTCGGATCACCTCGGCCTCAGAGGAACCCCGACGGCGAGCCTCTCGCTCGACCGCCGCTTTGAGCTCCTCTGGCAGGTATACGGTGGTCTTTCGGGTCATGCCAGTTATGGTACCTGCGGTGGTATAAGTTGGTCAATCCATTCCGAGCGCAGCCTCACAGAGCGGCCAGCAAGATGGGGCGCCTCACCGCACTCCGGAGGTAGAGGGTCACGATGGGTAGCTCAGTGTCTTTCATCGCTTCAGCCCGCTTGCCTGAAGACCTCGTAACGCTCCTCGCTAGGTGCTGACCGCTCCCGCGCTGATCAGAGCGCGGCCTCGTTCTACGAAGTCCTCAAGCTCGACCTGGGTCAGTGACCGGGTTGAGGTGGTGACGAGCAGTGAGGCGAATCCAGCGAGCCCAGCATCGCGGAGCTGGTCGGGGACCCTGGTCTCGACAGCGGGAAAGTGCCGCTTTCAAGGAGCAACGCTCTGGCGAGATGCCCGAGTCCCGCCTTTAGTTCAGCCTGTGCCGCTTCGTGGTCACCCATCGCCCACAGATCGTCTGCGTAATCCAGCTCTTTACTTGCGAGTTCGAGTTTTCTATCGGTGTTCGGCCAGGGGGCATTGGGCAGCACCTCATCCCTGAGGCGCTCCCAGCGTTCGCGACCGCTCAGAGGAACACCAAACCTAAGAGACCACTGGGCAAGGTCATCCCCCTCCGAAACGCGTTCGACAATCTGTTCAGAGGAAAGGCAGATGGGCTGAATGCGACGAGTTCGCGGAAGTCGATTGCCGGAGGGTAGCCCAACGAGCAAGTCGATGTCGCTTATCTCCGGGGAGTGCCGTTTCCGTGCCCACGATCCGATCAAAACGACGAACTCTGCATCGATATCGCCGAGAACCGGCTTAGTTCACGCCGTTCGGCGAAGCGACTTCCCGCGCCGGTCATGTTTGGTCTCTTTCCAGAAGGCCGGACACGGCATCGAGATAGTGCTCAACGCCCCCGCTATGTCTTACGGCCGACATGGATCGATTGGATCCATTCAAGGATCTTAGATGAGTCATTGCTCGGCCTTCGTTTTCAGGCATACGACTCGGTAAATCCGAATGCACCCAGGGAGGGTTGTGGTGCCGACGGAGACAGAGCTGCTCGCCATGTCGGGGCGGCGCGCTTAACTTTGTCCGATGCAAGCACGGGATCAACGCGACGCGGCACTCGCCTATGCGCACGCTCACAGGGCCGAGCATCTCGAGATCCTGCTCGACTACGTGGCGCGCCCGAGCATCTCTACGCAGGACCTCGGCGTGCGGGCGTGCGCCGAGCACTCGGCCTCGTTGCTGGCCTCCGCCGGGTGCGCCGTGCAGGTCATCGAAGCCGGCGGCTATCCGATCGTCCTCGGCGAGATGACGGCCAACCCGGACGCGCCGACGGTGTTGCTGTACGGGCACTACGACGTCCAGCCGCCGGAGCCGATCGAGGCCTGGATCTCGCCGGCGTTCGAGCCCGAGGTGCGAGACGGCCGGGTCTTCGGCCGTGGCGTCGCCGACAACAAGGGCCAGCATCTCGCCCACATCCTTGCGATCAAGGCCTACAACGAGACCGCCGGCGGCACGCCGATCAACCTCAAGCTCATCCTCGAGGGCGAGGAGGAGGCGGGGAGCCCCCACCTCGACGACTTCGTCCGATCGCACCGGGACCTGCTGGCTTGCGACCTGGTCATCACCTCGGACGGAGGCACCGATCCCTCGGGTCGCCCGCTCGTCTCCTTCGGCGTGCGAGGAATGTTGTCGCTCGAGCTCGAGGCTCGGGGTGCGGCCATGGACCTCCACTCCGGTCGCTTCGGCAACATTGCTCCCGATCCGGCCATGGACCTGGTGGATCTGCTGGCGAGCATGCGCACCCCGGACGGGCGCATCGTCATCGAGGGTTTCTACGATGACGTGCGCGCGCCGACGCCGGGGGAGCTCGAGCTCGCCGCGAAGGTCCCCTACGACCCGGATGAGTTCGCCAAGGAGTTGGGCCTGGCCGAGCCTTACGTGACCGAGGCGCTCGAGTACGCCCGCGGCGTCATGTTCGAACCCACCATGACCATCAACGGGATCGCCAGCGGCCATACGGGGCTCGGTGCCAAGTCGATCATCGCCTCGAGTGCGCTGGTCCGGCTCGAGTTCCGTCTCGTCGTCGATCAGCATCCCGCGGCGATCTTCGAGGCTGTGAAGGCCCACGTCGCGAAGCACGCACCTCGGATCGAGGTCCGTTACGCAGGAGCCATGGCGCCGTCGCGCAGCTCGGCCGAGATGCCCGTGGCCGGGGCGATCATCGCTGCGGTGCGCGCCGCGCGCGGACGGGAGCCGGTGGTCACGCCCTCGGCCGGAGGGTCGCTGCCGGACTACGTGTGGACCAAGACGCTCGGGGTGCCCTCGGTGCTGGTGCCCTATGCGAACCACGACGAGGCCAACCACTCGCCGAACGAGAACCTGACCCTCGATGCGTTCTACAGCGGGATCGAGACCTCGATCCACCTCTTCGCGGCGCTGGTGAACGGAGAGTGGCGCCGACCCGGATGAACCAGGCTCCATCCGTGACGCTGTCGTGACGAACCAGTGACGCGTCCCCTTCATTGTGTTGCCCTTCGGGCCAATCGACCTCCAGGGGTATTGCGCGTGCGCGCGCAAGCGAGAGCGAAAGG
>JBOGWW010000084.1:0-11901 GCA_050693655.1 Actinomycetota bacterium
GGCGCCGCCTCTAACACCTCTGCGGGGTGTTCGCCGGAATCTCCCGGTTCCGATGTGGACTCGAGGAAGCGGCTGGTGTGCTCGTAGGACAGGTCGACGAGCCTCCGCGTGTATTGCAGGGAAGTGATCGTCCGCGCTGAAACGAGAAAAGGTGCCGATCCTCCGTCGCAGGCAGAACGGTGTGTGTCGTGACTCGAGCTCGCGTTAGCGGGTCGCTAGGAATTCTTCGAAGCTTTCCGCCGCGCGGTTCCAGCGATGTCGTCTTCTCGATGGCTCCGATGTCGACATCTCCGACGAGGCGCGCGCCAGCGCTCGCATCTCCTCCAATGACGACACGCATCCGGCGGCGTAGGCCTGCACGAGCAAGTTGCCGAGTCCGGTCGCCTCGGTGGGACCGGCCACGACGACGCGATCGGTTGCGTCGGCGACCATCTGGTTGAGGACATGATTACGGGCACCGCCTCCGACGATGTGAACGCGGTCGATCGAACGCTCTGAGAGTCGCTCGGTTCGGTCGAGCACGTAGCGGTACTTGAGGGCGAGGCTCTCGAGCACACAGCGCACGAACTCGCCCGGGTTGCGCGCCGAAGGCTGATTGGTCTCCTTCAGGAACTCGTTGATGCGCGCCGGCATGTCGCCGCGCGGGAGAAAGCGGTCATCGTCTGGGTCAACCAATCGTTCGAAAGCGGGAGCGTTAGAGGCCAGCGACACGAGCTTCTCGTAGGTGTGGGCTTCGCCGCGCTCCGCCCACGTGCGCCGGCACTCCTGAAGCAACCACAGACCCATGACGTTCTTGAGAAAGCGGGTGGTACCCCCGAAGCCTTCCTCGTTGGTGAAGTTCATCTCGCGCGCCTCCGCGGTGAGCACGGGTCCCGGCAGCTCGACTCCGACCAACGACCAGGTGCCGGACGAGATGTAGGCGATGTGTTCATCCGTGGCCGGAACCGCGACGACTGCCGACGCCGTATCGTGCGATGCGACGGCCACGACGTCGACACCGCGCCCCAGGCCGGTGTCGCGCGCGAGCTCGCTCAGCATCGGTGCGAAAGTCTCCCCCGGGTCGACGAGCTCCTGGAAGAGGCGGCGCGGGAAGGCCATCGCGTCGATCACGCTCCAGGCCCACTCCCTCGTCGTCGGGTCGTACATCTGAGTGGTGCTTGCGAAGGTGCGCTCGGCCCCCCTGCGTCCGCACAGCCAGTAGTTGAAGAGGTCGGGCGCGAGCAGCATCGCGCCGGCATGCTCCAGCAGCGGGTCGTCCACCAGCGCGGCCATCTGGTTGAGAGTGTTGATCGGCATGAACTGGATGCCGGTCGCGCTGTAGAGATTGTCCTTTGATAGCCGGCGCTCGACCTCCTCCATGCCCCTCGCGGTTCGCCCGTCCCGATAGTGCACGGGATTGGCCAACAGCCGCCCCCTCTCGTCGAGCAGTCCGAAGTCGACGCCCCAGGTATCGACGCCCACGCTCGCGATGTCGTCGCTGGGGGCGGCCCGTAAACCCAGGCGGATCTCGTTGAAGATTCGCAGCACGTCCCAATACAGTGCATCGGGGAGATGCACGGGCACGTTCGGGAACCTGTGCAACTCCTCGAACAGGAGGCGTCCGTTCCGGATCGAGCCGGCCAGCACCCGCCCGTTCTCGGCGCCGAGGTCGACGGCGACAGCGCTGAAGTCATCCATCGGACTGCATCTCCGCAAGCGCGTGGCTGATGTCGCGCGTCGAGGTGTACAGCCGCAGATACATCTCGTAGAGACGCTCGTAGCCGCGCGCGGCGTCGGGATCTGGCCGAACGACCGATGCGATCGGATTCCAGTCGGAACCGGGTTCGACCAGTCCCGTAGCGACCCCGGCCAGCCACGCGTCACCGTAGGCGGCACCGATGGTCTGTTGGGGGATCTCCTGCGGACGTCCCGTGACGTCGGTCACGATCTGGGTCCACAGGTCACCCTTGGTGCCTCCTCCCACGGCGACGATCCGGTCGATGCGCGCACCAGCCTCTTCCATGGCCTCGAGGTTGTGACGGACGCCGAAAGCAGTCGCCTCCAGCAGCGCTCTGTAGATGTGGCCGCGCCCATGGTTGAGCGTCAGGCCGCAGATGAGCCCGCGCGCGGCTGGATCGAACAGCGGCGTACGCTCACCGGCAAAATACGGCAGCACCAGCAGTCCCCCCGAACCGCGCGGCACGACCACCGCGTCCTCGATGAGCGACTCGTAGCTAGGTCCTCCCGCAATCTCGCGCAGCCACGCGGTGAGCGCTCCGGAGGTGGCCATCCCCGCCGCCAGATTGCGCGTACCTGAGAAAAGGCCCGCGGTGCTCCACAATCGCTCGCTCACCGGAACGTCGGCGAGCACGGCGACGAGGAACATCGTCGTCCCGTACATGAGCATGAGGTCGCCGGGGTTGCGAACCCCCACGCTCGCGGCCTCGGCCCACGCGTCGATCGTGCCGGCCGCGACCGGCGTCCCCGCGCGGAGACCCGTAGCGGCGGCGCCGTCGTCGGTGACCCGTCCCGCGATTTCGCCGGGCCACACCAGGCGGGGCAGGCGGAGCCCCGGAGCGATGTCCTCGGCCCACTCATCGATCCACGCGCCGGCGGCTAGATCGTAGAGCGGATCGCACTGACTCGCGGAGTGATGATCGAGGACGAACTCGCCCGTCAGTCGCTCGACGACGAAGGAGTTCGCCATGAGAAAGCGATGGGTGCGCTGCCACACCAAGGGCTCGTTGCGTAGCAACCACAGGAGCTTCGGCCCCACGGCCTGGCTCGTGAGCGGCGACCCACATCGCTTCAGAATGGCTTCGGAGCCGAGGCGCTGGGTGAGTTCGTCGATCTCCGCCGATGCGCGCGTGTCGATGCCGTAGAGGATCGCGGGCCGCAACGGACCACCGTTTCGGTCGACCGGCAGAAGACAGGGCCCGATCCCGCTCACGCATAATCCCGCTATGTCACCGCGTGCCCCTTCGGCTAGCTCACCGCAGAGGGCCGTGAAGTCGGCCCACCAAACGCCCTCCGCATCGTGCTCGGCCCATCCGGGTCGCGGTAAGGAAAGCTCGTGCGCCCGCTCGGCTCTCGCGACGATCTCGCCATCCGGCCTTGCCAGCACCCCCTTGGACGACGACGTGCCGATGTCGATGCCGGCGAGAAGCTCGCTCATGGCGGGCTCCCCCGCGCCCACGCCGAGCGACCGGCTGCCGTTAGTTGCTCCTCGATGAAGGCGTGGGCGTGGCGGGCGACGTGCTCGCCGTCCTCCCACAGGTTGCGCCACACACCCAGTGACGAGCAGAACACCTCCGAGATCACAGCCGACGAGAAGCTTTCGAACGCGATCGGGCCCTCGTAGCCGGTGTAGTTGAGCGCTCGGAACAGTTTGGAGAAATCGATCGATCCCGAACCAAGATAGCCGCGGTTGCATTCCCCGATGTGAACGTAACCGAGCCGTTCTCCGCACTCGAGCACGGGCCCGGCGAGGTCGCCTTCCTCGATGTTCATGTGGTAGGTATCGAGGTGGACGACGATGTTGTCCGCGCCGGTGTCGTCGATCAGCGCGAGGGCCTGGGCGGCAGTGTTGACCACGTTGCTCTCGTAGCGATTGACCGCCTCGAGCCCCAGTGTCACTCCTGCGGACCGTGCGGCTTCGCCCACCCGGCGCAAGGACGCGACGCAGTTGCGGAGACCCCTCTCACTTGCCGGCTCGAGGTACTTGCCCATGGCGCTGTGGATCACGCCGCCGAGATAGGTGGCGCCGATGTCGCGGGTGACCGAGACGGCGTCGGTGAGCAGCCGCTCGCCGCGCCGGACGACCTCGGGGTCGGAACTCGAGATGTCGCTGTGAAAGGACAGGCCCAGGGAACACCCCGCGTCGAGGTCGTGCTCGTCGAGAAGCGCGCGCGTCATTGCCGTATCCACCGAGGGGGGATCGAGCAAGGGGACCTCGATGAAGTCGTAGCCGGCGGCCTTGGTCGAGGAGATCGCGGTGCGCGCGTCGTCCTCGCTCCAACCGCCGGCCCACACGAGCGCGTGGATACCGATCTGGTTCATCGGAAGATCACCCTTTCCCAAGACCGGTCAAGAAAGAAACCGGGCGTCCGCCACACTACGCCGGACGCCCGGGGGCCCACTAGAAGTCGAAGTCGTCGATGTTCTCTTCGTTGAATATCGTCGGTGGGCCGAGCAGAACCTCGTCCTCCGCGATCATCTCGACCTCTCCGAGCCGTCCGGCCTCGAAGGTTTCGCCCTCGCCCGGCAGCTCGTCGTTGATCTGCATCAAGGCGACATGCACGGCCAGGTAACCGAGGTCGACGGGGTTCCACAGCACAAACTCCTCGACGACGCCGTCCTCGATGTATCCCTTCATCTCGTTGGGCGTGGTGAGGCCGGTGACCGCCACCTCACCCTCGAGACCCATCTGTTGCACGGCCTCTGCCGCACCGGGCAGCGCGACGCTGGTGATACCGAAGACCCCGGCGGTGTCGGGATTGGCACTCAGGTAGTTGCGCGTGACGTCGACGCCGAGTTGAAAGTCCTCTTCACCCGGCTCAACCGAGGCTACGGACATGTCGGGGTACTCCGCCTCCATGTGGGCCTCCATCTCCTCGAGCCACGCGTTCTGGTTCGGCGCGGTGAGTGAGCCGGTTACGACGAGGAACTCGCCCTGGCCGTCCGTCTGCTCGGCCATCACGTCGACCAGCGTCTGGCCGATGGCCTCGAAGGTCGCCTGGTTGACGAAGACCTCGCGTCCCTCCTCGGCGACGTCCGCGTCCCACGCGCTCGTCTTGATCCCGGCCTCCTCAGCGCTCTCCATTGCCGGCGCGAGCGCGTCAGGGTCGTTGGCGGCAACCGAGATTGCATCGCAGTCCTGCTGCGTCCACTGCTCGATCATCTCCACCTGGCGCGCGGCCACGGCCTCTGCGGGACCGTTGTAATCGAGCTCGATATCCAGCTCCTCAGCGGCCTCCTCGGCCCCCTCCTGGGACGCGTTGAAATACGGGATTCCGACGAGCTTGGGCATCATGCACAACTTGACGGCCTCGTCGGCCTCGCCCGCGCTGGGCCCTTCGCCCACCTCACCCCCACAGGCGGCCACAACCACTGCCATGGTGACGAGCACCATCCCTAGCGACTTGCGTCGCAACACACTTCCAGACACGAGTGGTCCCCCTTTCCGGGACTGCAACTTGTCATTCCTCCCTCTTGCGGAAGAACTCATTGATGAACGTGGCTCCGATTAACAGCGTCCCGAGCAAGAACGGGTACCAGGTGCCCGACACCCCGGCGAGCACCAGGCCGTTTCGGAGCGCGGCGATAATCAGTACTCCGAGGACCGTGCCGGTAATGGTGCCCGAGCCCCCGTAGATGCTGGCACCGCCGAGCACGACGGCCGCGATGACGTCGAGCTCGAGACCGATTCCCGAATCGGCGCGCGCCGTCGACACACGTGACATGTAGATGAGCGCCGCGATACCGACCAGCAACCCGATGCCCGTATACAGGGCGACCTTGACCCTGCGGATCGGCACGCCGGAGAAGCGCGCGGCCTCCTCGTTATTGCCGATGGCGTAGACGTAGCGTCCAAACGAGGTGCGCGACAGGATCAACCACACGCCCATAACCGCCGCGATGAACACGAAGAGCTGTCCGGGTACCGGCCCCAGGTAGTACTGACCGAAGTAATCGAACCAGGGCGGGAAGTCCGATACCGCATCGGCGTCGGAGATCACCAGCGCAAGGCCGCGAAACAGCGCGAGCGTGCCGAGCGTGACGACCAGGGGGTGCAGATTCACTACGGTGATGAAGAAGCTGTTGAATCCGCCGAGCGCGACCCCGGCAGTGATCCCGAGCAGGATCGCCAGCGGCATGGGCACGCCTGCTGCGTATGAGAACCCGACTACGATCGTCACGAACCCGACCGCGGCCCCCACCGAGAGGTCGATCCCTCCGGTGATGATGATGAGGGTCATGCCGAGGGCGATGAGCCCGACCTCGACGAAGAAGCGCGACGTGTTGAGCACGTTCGCCAGCGAAAGGAACGCCGGCGAGAGGCTCGAGAACACGATGATCATCCCGATGAGGACGAGCAGCAGCACGCGTTCACGCGTCGGCTGCGGGACCTTGAGGCGACGGATGTCGAGGGCTCCGATCACGACCGGTCTCCGAGTATTCGGCGGCGCAAGGAGTCGGTGGACACCGCCAGGAGGATGAGGCCGCCGAGCACGACGTTCTGCCAGATCCCCGGCACTCTCATGAGGATCATGCCGTTGAGGATCACGCCGATGAGAACCGCTCCGGTCGCGGCCGCGAGCGAGGAACCCCGGCCCCCCGCGATGCTCGTGCCCCCGATGACGACCGAGGCCACGACCTGCAGCTCAAGCCCCGCGCCGGTGTTCGACTGAACCGTCCCGGCGCGCCCGAGAAAGACCGTCGCCGCGATGCCCACGAAAAGGCCGACGAGCAAGAACGTGAGGAACCGGGTTCGATTGATCGGAAGCCCCGCGAGCCGTGCGGCCTTGCGGTTGCCTCCGACCGCGAATACGTTTCGCCCCCAACCGGTGTGCCGGTTGACGACCGTCATCACCACCAGCAGCACGAGCAGCACGAGAACGGGATTCAGGATTCCGAAGGTCGAGCCCACTCCCAAAACGCGGGACTCGCGTGGAACCCCGGTTATCCAGGTGCCACCCGTCCAGATGAGGATCAGACCCCGCAAAGCGTAGAGACCCCCGAGCGTGACGATGATCGCGGGTACACGGCCCCACGCCACCAGTACTCCGTTGATCCCACCGGCGACCGCGCCCATGGCGACCGCCGCCAGCAGGGGAAGGACGATCCCCCCGGCGGCAGTCGCGACGTATCCCGCGGCCACGCAGCAGAGGCCCAGCATCGACCCGACCGAGATGTCGATCTCACCACTGAGGACGACCTGGTTCACGGCGAGAGCGACTATGCCGAGCACGGCGACCTGGGCGAGGACGCCCTCGACGTTGTCCGGCGTCAGGAATCTGCCCGTCGAGATCTCGAAGAAGGTGACGAGCGCGACCAAAAAGACCAGGGCCGGGGCCTCGGGCGTGAGCACGAAGCGTCGCAACAGCGACCCCGCCGAATCCGACCACACCCGGGAAGTGGCGGGGGCTTGGTGGATACTCATGCAGCGCCTCCTGAGGAAACTGTGTCGAACTTCACTTCCACTCCCGTGGCGGCGGCCATGACGTTCTCCTGAGTTGCCTCGCCGGCAGTGAACTCGCCGGCGAAGCGCCCCTCGCGCATGACCACGATGCGGTCACTCATGGACAGGACCTCCTCGAGCTCGGACGAGATGAGCACGACGGCCTTGTCGGCGCCGGCAAGCTCGTCGACGAGACGGAAGATCTCCTTTTTGGCTCCGACGTCCACACCGCGCGTGGGCTCGTCGAGCAGCAGGATGGAGGGCTCGACGGCCAGCAACTTCGCGAGCACCACCTTCTGTTGGTTGCCGCCGGACAGCCGGCTGACCGGCGCGCTCAGCGGTGCGCCGCGAATGGTGAGGTTCTCCGCGTGACCCTCGGCGGTCTTCTTCTCCACCCCCCTGCGCACGAATCCCATGCGCGTGAGGCCCGCCAGCACGCTCAGGCTGATGTTGTGCAGCGAGGAGTGCTCGAGGATCAGACCCTGCGATGCCGTTCCTCCGGTACGTAAAAGATCCCGGCGTTCATCGCCCGGCGCGGCGAACCGATCGAGCGCCGCTTCCCATCGACCAGCACCTCGCCGCGGTCGATGGAGCGTATGCCGAATACCGCCTGTGCCAGCTCGGTGCGGCCCGCCCCGATCAGGCCCGCTATGCCGACGACCTCTCCGTGGCGGACGGTGAGGTCGATATCGGCGAACTCCCCCGCGCGCGTGAGACCCCTGATCTCGAGTGCGGGCTCTCCGATCTCCGAGTGAGTGCGGCTGAACAGGTCTTTGAGCTCGCGTCCCACCATGTGACGGATGAGGTCGTCGGGGGTCAGGTCGGCCACAGGCGCGGTCTCGATGTGCTGCCCGTCGCGCATGACCGTGATGCGATCGGAGATCGCGAAGACCTCCCCTAGGCGGTGCGAGATGTAGACGATGCCGACGCCGCGACTCTTCAGGTCGGCGATGATCTCGAACAGTCGCCCGACCTCCCGGTCGGTGAGCGACGAGGTTGGCTCATCCATCACCACGGCGCGCGCCTCCCCCATGAGCGCCCTGGCGATCAGCACGATCTGGCGGTTGGCGACGGACAGCTCCTTGACCGTCTTGGTGACGTCGATGTTCACTCCGAGCGACTCCAACCGCCGGCGTGCCTCGCTCTGCATCTCGCCCCAGTCGATGCCACCCCAGCGCGAGCGCGGCCGGTGACGGCCAACGTAGAGGTTCTCGGCGACGGTGAGTTCCGGGAAGAGGTCGAGCTCCTGAGGAATGATGTAGATGCCGGCGGATTCGGCGTCACGCGGCGACGAGAATCCGATCTTCTCCCCGTCGACCTCCACCGAGCCCTCGTCCGGTGCATAGAGGCCGACGACGATCTTCATCAGCGTGCTCTTGCCGGCGCCGTTCTCGCCCACGAGCGCGTGGACCTCGCCCGGCTCGAGGTCGAAATCGACTTCATCGACCGCGACGATGCCGCCGAAGCGCTTGGTCACGACGTGAAGGGCGAAGATAGGTGCGGCTTGGTGTGCCGTCTCAAGCGCTTCGTCCCCGGCCGCCTGCTTCACTCGGGGGTCGATCGCGTCCGGTGTCATGACGGGTGCCCCAAGGTCGTCATCAGCGCGAGGGCCTCCTGCGAGGAGTCCAGGCGCGAGTACTGAACGGCGACGGGGACGTCGCTGCGCACGCGGATCGCGAACGGCACACCCTTTGGAAGCTCGACGCCACCGAGGGCTTCGGGGTCGTCGGTGCGGATGTGGCTCGTGCGCTCCCCGCGGACTACCGCGACACCGGTGATCGGGTCGCGGTCTTCGAAAAAGAACGACAGGTCGAGCCGAGCGTCCGAGCCCTGCGTGTTGAGCACGCAGATGGCCTCGTGGCTCGGCAGGTCACCGGTACTGCGCGCCGGAATGTAGGCGTCTGGGATCAGCCAGGTGTGCGCGCCTTCAGACATCTCTGAGCTCCACGCCCATCGCCGCGACCGACCACCGCAGGTCCTCCGGCGCGCCCGTCGTCAGCACCAGGGACACCTCGGACATGTGGTCGATCTCGATGAGCCCCCGGCTCTCGAACTTGGTCGCGTCGGCGAGAAGGACCGAGGTGTCGGAGTGCTCGATCATCGCGCGCTTGACCTCGGTCTCGAGCGCGTCGGGATCGGTGAGGTAACCGTTGCGTGTGATGCCCTTGACCGAGAAGAAGGCCTTGTCGGCGAAGTGCGCCCGCGCCGCGGACACGGTCTGGGGGCCGACGAATGACAGCGACAGTTGCCGGAAGATCCCCCCGAGTCCCACGAGGTCGACCTTGGGCGGCGCGCCGGTGCGGAACATCTCCATGATAGGGATCGAGTTGGTGAGGATGGTCGCCTCTCGGCCCTCGGCCATCAGTTTGCGAACGAGGTGGTAGCAGGTCGTCGAGCAGTCGACGAAGGCGGCCTCGCCCGGCTCGATGAGGTCGACCGCCGCCTTGGCGAGACGCTCCTTGGCTTCGACCGCCTGCTCGAGGCGGGCCTGGAATGAGTCCTCGTGGCTGGCGAGTGGCGGCAGGACCGCCCCACCGTGGGTGCGTTGCAACCAGCCCTCCCGCTCGAGCGCGGCGAGGTCGCGGCGCGCGGTCATGGGGGAGACGCCCAGCTCCTCTGAGAGGGTGGCGATGCTCACGCTGCCCGTGGCGCGAATTCGCTCGACGATCCAGAGTCGGCGTTCCTCGGGTACTGATCGGTTGTCTGTGCGAGTTTGAGCGGTCTCGCTCATGTTCCCCCATCCCTCGTCCTCCACCAATACCAGATGCCACCCCGCCGTGCAACAGGCGAACTTGCCTCGGTCACCGCCTTCTGCTACAACAAACACGGGAATCTCTCTCGATCACAAACGAGCATCTGACCGAACATCGGGGGTGGGGTTGAGCACCTACGAGTACCTGGCGGAGTCGCTGAGCCGTCGGGGTATCGACGCCGGGACAGTCGTGCGGCGGCTCACCGAGCAGCGGGTCGAGACGCCTTCGTGGGGCTACGGCAGCTCCGGCACCCGCTTTGCCGTGTTCCCCCAGCCGGGCATCCCGCGCGACGCGTTCGAGAAGATCGAGGACGCGGCCCAGGTACATCGCCACACCGGCATCTGCCCGGGGGTGGCCATCCACATCCCGTGGGACAAGGTCGACGACTTCTCCGCGCTCGAGCAGCGGGCAGCGGGACTGGGCATGCGTATCGGTGCGGTCAACCCGAACGTCTTCCAGGACCCCGGCTACAGGCTGGGCAGCGTCTGCCATCCCGACGCGGCGGTGCGGCGAAAGGCCACCGATCACCTGCTCGAATGCGTCGAGGTCGCCCGCACCGTGGGCTCGAAGCACCTGTCGTTGTGGTTCGCCGACGGCACCAACTACCCCGGACAGGACTCCATGACCCAGCGGCGCCACCGCATGCAGGCGTGCCTCACCGAGGTCTACGACGGGCTCGACGACGACATGACGATGCTCGTCGAGTACAAGCTCTTCGAGCCGGCCTTCTATCACACCGACCTCGCCGACTGGGGCACCGCGCTGCTCATGTGCGCCAAGCTCGGCGAACGCGCGAAGGTGCTCGTCGACCTCGGCCACCACGCGCAGGGAACCAACATCGAGCACATCGTGGCGCTGCTCCTCGACGAGGGCCGCCTCGGTGGGTTCCACTTCAACAACCGCAAGTACGGCGACGATGACCTCATCGTCGGATCGGTCAACCCGCTCGAGCTGTTCTTGATCTACGTCGAGCTCGCAGGCAGCGACGAGGGCGTCGCCTACATGATCGACCAGTCCCACAATATCGAGCCCAAGATCGAGGCCATGATCCTCAGCGTCGCAAACCTGCAGGAGGCCTATGCAAAGGCTCTGGTGGTGGACGCCGGCGCGCTGGCCGAGGCTCGGGCGGCCGGGGACGTGCTTGCCGCCCACAGAGTGTTGCTCGATGCCTACGCCACCGACGTGCGGCCATTGTGTGCGCGGGCGCGCGAGGAGCTCGGAGGCTCCGCAGACCCGATCGCCACCTTCAGGGCGAGCGGCTATCTGGAAGAAGTGACCGAGGAGCGAAGGGAAGGACGACAGGCGGGATGACCATGACAAAAGGGCTCGCGCAGCCCGTCGAGAACCTCTGGGACGCGTCGCACGCGGCGGGCCTCGACGATCTCGGCAAGCTCGCCTACCGCTCGAACCTGTTCGGGACGGACCGATCGGTCGCCAACTTCGGAGGCGGGAACACCTCGACCAAGCTAGTCGAGCGCGACCACGCAGGGCGGAAGCAGCGCGTGATGTACGTCAAGGGATCGGGCAGTGACCTCGCGACGATCACGCGCGATGGCTTCACCGGTCTGCGCATGGACGAGATCGACCCTCTGTTCGAGCGCGAGAAGATGTCCGACGAGGACATGGTCGCCTATCTTGCGCTCTGCCAGACCGGGCCGACGATGCCGCGCTCGTCGATCGAGACGCTGCTGCACGCCTTCGTGCCCTTCGATCACGTCGACCACACACATCCCGACGCCACGAACATGATCTGCTGCGCGGTCAACGGCGAGCAGCTCGCCAAGGATTGCTACGGCGACGACGCTGTCTGGATCCCCTACATCCGCCCCGGCTTCACGCTGGCCAGACAGGTCGGCGAGGCCGTGAGGGGCAAGGCGGGTGCCAAGCTGATTCTGCTCGCCAAGCACGGGCTGGTCACCTGGGGCGACACGGCCGAGGAGAGCTACCGCTCGACGGTGGATGCGATCAACCGCGCCGCGGAGTTCGTCG
>JBOGWW010000085.1:0-5189 GCA_050693655.1 Actinomycetota bacterium
CGGCGGCGCAGCCCACGCCCGCCGCGGAACCCGTCCCCGCGGGCGCGCCCGAGGAGGACGGAGTGCCCGCCAGGGCCGAGGAGGCCGCGCCCGCGACGGCCGAGGCACCCGTGGCGGCAGAGCCGCAGCCGGCGGGGACAACCGGCTTCGAGGATGCCCCCGAGGAGCAGCCCTTCGAGCGGGAGGGCCGCTGGTGGTTCAAGCGCGCCGACGAGTTGCTCGTCTACGACGAGCAGACCGGCCAGTGGGAACCCGCCCCCGCCGAGGCAACCGCACCGAGTGGCCGGCCGGCACCCCCGCCTCAGGCGGAGACCGGTTGGAGCGAGCCGGCTCCCCAGGCCGCCCAACCGGCCGATACGGCTCAGGGCGGCTTCTGGAAGTGCCCCTCATGCGGAGCGGTCAACGGATCGACCGCCACCGCCTGCCGGATGTGCTTCACTCCCAAGCCGTAGCGGGGCTCAGGAACCGCTGAGGGACTTCAGGCGACGACCCCCGGGAAGGCAGGGGTCTCGCCCCAAAGCGGTGATCACGAAGAAACCGACCCAGATCAGCGCGCCCAGCGCGAAGGCGGTGCGCGTGCCCAGGGGCCCGGCAAGCGATCCGGCGTAGATCGCAACCGGCCACAGAAACCCGAACACGACCGATTGCAGTCCGTGCCAGCGGACCCGCTCATGACGTCCCAGCGAGTACGCGAGCAGGCCGGTGAGCGGCGGAAAGAGGTAGGCGAGAGCGGCCATCGAGACAAGACCCTAATCGGGGTAATCATTGAAGTCGTGGCCAACAAACTCGCAGCCGAGAACAGCCCCTATCTCCTGCAGCACAAGGACAACCCCGTGGACTGGTACCCGTGGGGCGACGAGGCATTTGCCGAGGCGCTGAGACGCGACGTGCCGGTGCTGCTCTCGATCGGCTACGCGGCCTGCCACTGGTGCCACGTCATGGAGCACGAATCGTTCGAGGATGAATCGACGGCGGAGTTGATGAACGCCGGCTTCGTCTCCATCAAAGTGGACCGGGAGGAACGGCCCGACGTCGACTCGGTCTACATGGACGCCGTGCAGGCGATGACCGGACAGGGTGGCTGGCCGATGACTGTGTTTCTGACCCCCGCGGGCGTGCCCTTCTACGGCGGCACCTATTTCCCTCCTCAACCTCGTCAGGGCATGCCGTCCTTCAAGCAGTTGCTCGCCGCGATAACTGAGACTTGGCGCACGCGCCGCGACGAGGTGGAGGAACAGGGAAGCAAGCTGGTCGAGCACATCGGGCAGGTTGGAAAGCTGTCGCCCTCCGAGGACGACATCACCGGCGGCCTGCTCGAGGAGGCCCTGCGCGCGTTCTCCGAAAGCTTCGACCGGCAGTACGGGGGTTTCGGCGGAGCTCCGAAGTTTCCCCAGCCCATGAACGTCGACTTCCTGTTGCGCCTCGCACGCCGCAAAAACGACGAAGCGGCCGACATGGCCGTTCGAACACTCGCCGCGATGAGCTCGGGTGGGATGTTCGATCAGCTCGCGGGCGGTTTCGCTCGTTACTCCGTCGATGCGACCTGGGTCGTGCCGCACTTCGAAAAGATGCTCTACGACAACGCCCAGCTTCTGCGCACCTACGCGCGCGCCTTTGCCACGACGGATGTGCTGCGTTTTCGCGAGGTCGCCGAGATGACTGCGGGCTGGATGCTGAACGAGATGCGCGCCGAGGAGGGCGGCTTCTATTCGAGCCTCGACGCCGATTCAGAGGGCGTCGAGGGCAAGTTCTATGTCTTCGACTTCGACGAAGTACAAGCCCTGCTGGACGGCGACGCCCGCGGTGCGACGGAGCATTTCGGTTTTTCCCCGGAGGGCAACTTCGAGGGCTCCAACATTCCGGTCTATGCAACCGAACCCTCCGAGATCGACGCCCTGGTCCGGGCTCGCGGCAAGCTACTCGAGCGCCGAGAGCAACGCGAGCGGCCGGGGACCGATACGAAGGTGCTGGCCTCTTGGAACGCGTTGAGTGCGGCGTCCCTCGCAGAGGCCGGAGCCCTGCTGGATCACCCCGAATGGATCCGTGTGGCCGCGGAGACGATGGAGTTCATCACCGCGGTCCTCGTGAAAGAGGGCAGGTTGATGCGATCCTTCCGGCGCACGGATTCGAGCGATGGACAGGTGAAGCATCTCGGGTGCGCCGAGGACTACGCCTTCTACCTCGAGGCCTCTCTGGCGCTGTGGGAGGCGACCTTCGACGACCGCTGGCTCGACCGCGCTCGCTGGGCGGCCGACGAGGGCATCGAACTGTTCGAGGACAAGGACAGAGGCGGCTTCTTCACGACGGGAAGCGACGCCGAAACCCTCGTCGTGCGTCCGAAGGATCTGTTCGACAACGCGGTCCCCTCGGCGAACTCCACCTTTGCCTTGGAGCTGCAACGGCTTGCGCTGCTAACCGGTGACGACTCCTACGAGCAGGTTGCCCTCCGGGCGATGCAACTCGTCCGTTCCGTGGCCACTCGTTCCCCTTTGGGGTTCGGAACCATGCTGTGCGCCTACGAGTTCTGCGCGGGCGAGGCGGTCGAGATCGTCATCACCGGCGGGGACTCGGGCGATCTCGTCGAGGCCGTGCACCGCAACTACTTTCCCAGCAAGGTGCTCGTCGCGGTCGGAGACCCCCGCTCTGGCGACGCCGAGCGCATGCCATTGCTCCGGGGGCGCACCGAAGTCACCGAACCAACGGCCTTCGTCTGCCGGCGCGGAGTCTGCAACCTGCCGGTTCACGACGTCGAAGCCATGCTGCATCAGATCGAAAACCCATGACGGGGCTGCGCGTCAACCCGCGGCTCGTCATCCCCGAACACGAGTTGGGAGAGCGGTTCACGATCTCCTCCGGTCCCGGCGGTCAGCACGCGAACAAGGCGTCCACGCGCGCCGAGCTCGAGTGGAACGCCGAGACCTCGTCGGTCCTCGGCCCCCGCCAGCGCGAGCGCGTCCGCGCTCGATTGGGCAATCGCCTGGATTCCAACGGCGTCCTGCGCGTCGCAAGTGATAAGCACCGCTCGCAGCTGCGGAACCGTGCGGAGGTGAGGCAACGACTCGCGCGGCTGATCGACGAGTCACTGGCAATCGAAAAGAAGCGCCTCAAGACCAAGCCGACGCGCGCCGCGAAGGAGCGGCGCCTGCAACAGAAGCGACGCCGTTCCGAGATCAAGCGCGCCCGGCGGGTGACCGGGGACGACTGAGCGGGAGACCCGGCGTCGGTGAGACCGCCCCGCGACCTTCTGGCTCAGTCTGGGGGTCAAAATCGGCATCGAAGGAGCGGATTCGATCCTGGGCGGGCTCCGCGCGGCCCTTCGGGTGAGTTTGCTATCTGGCAACCGCCGAGCGGCACCGATACAGCACACCCTTGGCAGGCTTCAGTGGCCCGGCGCCACGCTCAGGAGATCCGACCCCGCTGAGCGAAGGATCTGCTCCAAAGAAGGCCTGAGCGGGCGCAATCTGTCAAAGCCCCCCGATTTCACCCTTCGATGACCGGTTTCAGCAGCACCCCAGCTTTGATTACTGCAGGCAGAACTCGTTGCCCTCGGGGTCCTGCATGACGATCCAGAACTCCCCCCGTTCCTCGGCCTCGCGCAGCTGCGTCGCACCGAGGCCCACGAGTCGTTGGGAGGCCTGCTTGACCCTGGCTCGCGAGGCCTCGGGGTTCGCCCGCGGACTCCCCACGTTGATATCGAGGTGAACCCGGTTCTTGACCGTCTTGGGCTCCGGCACCTGCTGGAACAACAGGCGCGGTCCCACCCCCTCGGGATCGACCACCGCGCTCATGGAGTTCCATAGCTCCTCGGGGATCTTCTGATCCCGGAGCCAGTCCTCCCACGAATCGAAACCCTCCGGAGGAGCCTGGAGCTGGTAGTCGAGGGCCTCCGCCCAGAAGGCGGACAGCCGCGCGGGGTCGGCACAGTCGAAAGTCACCTGAAACCCGATTGCCATCGTCATTCCCCCCTGGGTCGGTTCAGAACGTGACCGGCACCTCGACGAATGCCTCTCTGCGCCCGAACTCGAGGTGGGCGGTTCGCAGACAGGTGAGGCTGTCGATGTGACGCCACATTCCTCTTTCCCTGCGAAACAACTCGATTCCGATGTCGCCGATCTCGGAGTTTGCACAATGTCGCTGCGAGCCGTCGGGATCCTCATAGGTCACCTGGACCATTCGCTCGGGCAGAGCACGCGCTGCTCCGATGATCTTGAACCCGTCGTTGTGCGCACTGAAGGCCCAGGTGGGCATTTCGTAGCGGCTCTTCGCTCGCAACGAATGTTTGAGCGAGTTGAACTCGATGTCGTTCCCGTCGTAGCGGAGGTAGGTAAACGTCATCGTGGGCAAGGGAAGAGCAACCAGGCGCGCACGCGCCGCGAGCCCCTCGAAGATCGCATCCGGGTGCCCCTCGAAGCTGTCGCAATGGCCCCACGCCCACGACTGTGAGTGCGCACGGCCCCAGCGGTGAGCCTGACTGCCTCTCACTCGCTCGAAGGTGAGTTCGTCGCCGTCCAGAACGACCGAGCCGGTGAACGGCACGCTGAGATTCGGTGCACAGACGGTCGAGAGCCGTTGCTCGACTCGCTGGCGCAGAGGCTGCGGAAGGTGCTGGAAGCAGCGGTCGGAAGGCTCGAGGTCCAGCGACCATTGCAGCACGCGGCCAAAGTCGTCCTCCACCTGACCTTCGAGATGGCGTTCGCTGAGCCACGCCCCGCCCATCCGCACGAGCGCGCCGTCATCACGCTCGCGACCCAAGACGTCGATCGGAAACCGCTGCTTGCCTGCGAAGGTGCGCTTGTTGGAGGGATCGAAATAGAACCCCCAGAGCTCGCAGTAGGGGTTTCCGGTGCGAGGCGCCGTGATCGTGTAGCGCATCCAAACACCGCCGCCGGTTTCGGGGTGATTGATGGTGCAGTACCAGGCCTCCATGAAACCGGAGGCACTGCGGTCCCACCGCATGGTGTTCTCGGAGCCGTCGTTTGTAAACGCCGTCATCGTCTCCCCGAGCCTAGACCCTTAGCGTTCGGGCGCACTTAGTTCCAGCAGCCTGTCGGCGACCACCTTCCACGACCAGCGATGGCGCGCCAGCTCAACCGCCTTCGCGGCCATGGCCGCGCGTTGCTCGAGAGGAATGGCGAACACCGAGTCGATGCAGCGCGCAATCCCCTCCAACGGCGCATCTGGGTCACAGG
>JBOGWW010000086.1:0-3653 GCA_050693655.1 Actinomycetota bacterium
GTCCCCCAGCAAGGAGGCCGCCCGGTGCAGCTTCTCGTGGTCCCGGCCCCCGATGATGAGGTCGGTGACCTCTTCCCGACGAACCAGCTCGGCGGCGGCGCGCCGCCCCACGAAGCCGGTGGCGCCGAGAACCAGCGCCCTCATGTCTCTGACTTGTCGGGCGAGCGGCTCAGTTCGGACTCAGAGATCTCGCGCCACCGCCCCTGGGGCGGAGGCGTCTTGGAGTGGGCAACCTGGCGGCCCCACCACACCCCGATGACCCCCAGTAGGGCGACGCCCATTAGACGAAGCAACTTGGCTAACATGTGAATCCACTATAGGGGGGTAGCGCCTCTCCATAATTCTGCCCGGACCAATCCATCCGCTCGTACGCAAATTAAGGTGACTTGATGTCGGACGTCGCAATTTCTCTGAGGAACGTCTCCAAGAACTTCAGCCAGAACGGTGGACCCGCTGCCGTGAACGACCTCACTCTCGATATGAAGAAAGGAGAGACCGTCGTTCTGGTGGGGCCTTCGGGCTGCGGCAAGACCACGACCATGAAGATGATCAACCGCCTGGTCGAGCCCACCTCCGGGACGATCGAGGTCGCCGGAACCGACGTGCTCAATCAAGATCCCGTCGAGCTGCGACGCGGCATCGGTTACGTGATCCAAAGCATCGGATTGCTCCCCCATCGAACCATCCGAGACAACATGGCAACGGTCCCGCGACTGGTGGGCTGGAAGGACGATCAGATCGACAAACGGATCGACGAGCTCGTCGGCATCTTCGAGCTTGACCGTGAGTTGCTGGCGCGGTATCCGGCGGAGCTGTCCGGGGGCCAACGTCAGCGGGTGGGTGTGGCGCGCGCCCTGGCGGTGGATCCACCGGTGATGTTGATGGATGAGCCCTTCGGCGCGGTCGACCCCATCGTGCGCGAGCGACTCCAGGATCAATTCCTTAGCATTCAAGAGGAACTGCAAAAGACCATCGTCTTCGTGACTCACGATATCGATGAGGCGATCAAGATGGCCGACCGGATTGCGATCCTGAACAAGGGGGGAGTGGTCGAACAGTACGCGTCGCCCGAGGAGATCCTGCGCGAGCCCGCCAACAAATTCGTCAAGCAGTTCGTCGGAGTCGAGCGCGGGCTCAAGCGGCTGGCATTGACGAAGGTGTCCGACACCGAGGTCGAAGAGGGGCCGGTCGTCACCTCGGACACTCCCGCGCTGGACGCGCTCCGAGAGATGGAGCGCTTCGAGTTCGGCTGGGCGGCCGTAGTCGACGAGGGTGAGCTCAAGGGCTGGGTCGATGCCACCGCCGTCAGGAGAGCCGAGCGGGTATCGGAGGTCAGGGCGCGTCCCTTCAGCGCCTACGTCACCCCCGAGAGCACGCTGCGGGAAGCCCTCGACGCGATCGTGTCATCACGAACACACGTCGCGGTAGTGGCGATCGAGGAACAACGTTACAAGGGCATCCTGACCCTGGAACGCATCTCGAGGGAGATAATCGATGGGCGGTAGTGGACCGATCATCGACTGGTCGCGAGTGTTCGGCACACTCCGCCCGGAACTCATCGCGCGTTTCGGCGAACACCTGCAACTGACCGTGCTTGCGGTGCTGATCGGTTTCCTGATCTCGTTTCCACTCGCGATCCTGGCTCATCGGCATCGAAAGGTGTACGGGCCCATCACGGCGGTCACGGGGTTGCTCTATACGATCCCCAGCCTCGCGCTGCTGGTGCTGCTGCAACAGCTCTTTGGATTGACCACCCGCACGGCGCTGATCGTGCTGTCCAGTTACACGCTGCTCATACTCATCAGGGGCATGGTGTCGGGACTCGCCGGCGTTCCCGGTGACGCGAAGGAGGCGGCCCAAGGGATGGGTTACTCGGACAGACAGATGCTGTGGCGGGTCGAGCTGCCCCTCGCGCTGCCGGTCATCATGGCGGGTCTAAGGATCGCCACGGTAACGACCATCGGTCTCGTCACCGTGACCGCGTTCATCGGCAAGGGCGGTCTCGGCATCTTTATTCTGCGGGGATTCAATCAGTTCGACTCCACTCAGGTCATGATCGGCGGGCTGCTCTCGCTGATCCTCGCGGTCGCGGTCGACGTTCTCCTCGTGCTCGCAGAGCGCGCCGCGACTCCCTGGGCCGGTAAACGGTCGAGGACGGTGACCTGATGGATTTCGTCGGCGATGTATGGGGCTGGCTGACGGATCCGGCGAACTGGTCGGAATCCGACGGAATCGTCCTGCGCGCCACCGAACATGTCCAGATCTCGTTCTCGGCGGTGCTGCTGGCCACTCTTGTGGCCGTTCCGATCGGACTCTACGTCGGGCACACCCGGCGCTTCGAGTTGTTCGCCATCACGACGGGGAACCTGGGCCGTGCCTTGCCGTCCTTCGGAATCCTGGCGCTGTGCTTCGGGCTCCCCTTCTTCGCGCAACTTCCGGGGGTTATCGGCTACTGGCCCACCTTCGCCGCGCTGTTCCTCCTGGCGGTCCCTCCGATCCTCATCAACACGTATGTCGGGATCAAGGGCGTCGATCCCGATGTAGTCGAAGCCGCGCGCGGCATGGGCATGACGGGATCCGAGATCCTTCGTCGCATCGAGTTGCCCCTCGCCGCTCCGCTAATGATCTCCGGCCTTCGCATCGCGTCGGTCCAAGTCGTGGCGACCGCCACGCTCGGCGCACTCGGTGGCTATGGGACGTTCGGGCGCTACATCATCGACGGCCGGTCGGTGGGGGACAACGTAAGGGTGGCCGCGGGGGCCGTCCTGGTGGCCCTGCTCGCGCTCGCGGTGGAGCTGGGACTCGGAGCCCTCGAGCGACTGTCATCCCCGCGCACCGAGAGAGCCCCCAGGCGCAGATTCGCCCTCGGGCGCATGAGAGGCGAACCGGAAACGGCAACCTGAGGCGCTCGCGCCGACCGAACTGCAGAAATAATCATTCGGCATAGGGTTCCCTAGTCCGTATCCGACGGCACCTGATGTGCCGGCGAACCAAGATGGGAGGAGACCCATGCGGAAGTTCCGCAGTTACGCTCTCGGGGCGGCCATTGTCGCTGCAGCGCTGGTGCTCGCAGCGTGCGGGTCGGGTGGGAGCGATTCAGGCGACGACACCGGTGATACCGGTGGGGGCGATGGGGGTGCCAGCCCGGCGAGCCAGATGGTTCTGGGGGGGCCGCCGGAGTGTCCCGAGCGACCCTTCTGCATACCGGGCCTGGAGGAGACCTACGGCATCGAGTTCCAGGAGTTCAGACCACTGGACGTCGGAGGTCCACTGACGGTTCAGGCTCTGAGCAACGGCCAGATCGATGTCGGCCTCCTGTTCTCGACCTCCAGCGCGATCGCGGCGAACGACTGGGTGCTGTTGGAGGACGACAAGGACCTACAGACGGCCGAGAACATCACGCCGGTCGTGAATGTCGAAGCCGCCGACGACACGATCGAAACTCTGCTCAACAGTGTCAGCGCGGCGCTCACCACGGAAAACATCACCGAGCTGAACGGTCGCGTCGAGGTAGACAAGGAGTCGCCCGCCAATGTAGCGACTTCGTTCCTCGAAGAACAGGGAATATCGGGTGATGGTGAATCCGGCTCGGGTGACCTGACCGTCGGCGCCGTGCAGTTCGCCGAGAACCAGATCGTCGCGGAGATGTACGC
>JBOGWW010000087.1:0-3759 GCA_050693655.1 Actinomycetota bacterium
CCTACCGGATGGATGTTCGGAAGTTCTTGAACCTCGCGGGTATCACGCGGGCGCCTACGTCATGGCCGCGGTCGAGGATTCCACCAGGCTCAGGAAGGATGACGATGGTCGCTGGCCCTGGCTGGACATAAGGCTCACGCTGTCTGACTGCTCCCGGGTGGTGAACTACGACTTCGAACTCGAGACCGCGGGCGCGCGCCGCAACAGCCTCCACAAGATCGACCTGCTGTGGAGACGCTCGAGCGCTTCCGCGAGGCGCTTCACGAAGAGGCGATTCCGGCCGAGCAGCGCGAGAGGTCAGGTCGGAAGCGCTCGCAGAAGTCTTAGCCTTGGATTGACCTCCCCGAACAGCGCCACAGCCGCGCACAAGCTGGGCTGGAGGGTATAGCTCGCGCTTTGCCCGCGACCCCGACGACCAAGGTCTTTGTGGTGGAGTACGCGTATTCCAAGGCCCTGAATGACTGCATTAAGCCAAGGTTGCACCTCCCTCCTCCGAGCGCGCGCGTCGCGCTTCGATTGCGCGGTCCTGCCCGTCGGCTCCCGATGCACGCGGATCTCCGAGAGGCCAACGGCCGCCAGGGTCCTCGCCACCTCGCTGGCCTGGTCCCCGCCGAGCTCCAGCAGCACGCTGCCGCCGGGACGGAGCCAGCGCGCGGCCGCCCGGGCGGGCCGCTCGAGCACCGTCGTTCCGCGAGCTCCGCCGTCGAGCGCCAGACGGGGTTCGTTAGCGAGCACATCTCTCGGCAGGAGGTGGAGCTTCTCCGTGGACACGTAGGGGACGACAGCGGTGATGACGTCCACGCGCCCTGCCAGCGCCGGTGACAGTGGTTCGTCGAGGTTGCCTACGAGGGCGTCTACACCGTTTCGGCGCGCGCAGGCGACCGCCACCGGATCGACGTCGGTGGCCACCAGCGTGGCCCTCGGACGCGCCGCGGCGAGGACCGCGGCCACCGCCCCGGACCCGGTGCACAGGTCGACCGCGATCCCGTCCTCCGGCAAGAGAGAAACGGCTCGCCGTGCCAGCACCTCAGTCTGCGGCCGCGGCACGAACACGCCCGCAACCGACACGCACGCGAACGCCGCAGAGCTGCACAGACCCAGTGATCCAGGGCAGCGGCTCGCCGCGCAGCCGCCGAGCAATCAGCTCGTCGATAGGCCCGACGCCTTCGCTCGCGGCGGCGAGCAGCATGTCGGCCTCCTCACCCGAAGCGACGCAACCACCCTCCGCGAGGGTGTGGAGTACGCGCATCCGTTCCTCGCTCGTCGGCTGGTTCATGTCTTCCGGTTCGCCTCTCGTCGTTGCGCCCGCCGTGCTGCCCGCGATTCCGGTTCCCTTCGCGTGACTTCCCCTCGTTTTTCAGCCATAGCCCTCCTCTTGTAAACGGCGAAATGGCTGCATGTATCTTTCATCTGATGAAAGCCCACCGGATTTCCCTTCCGCCTGCCAGGCTCATTAGTAGGGTGATGACGCGGTGAGACTCAAGGACTAAATGAGCCGTTCTTAGGCCTGCAGGCGACAGTTCGAAGTCCTCGAATCTTTCATCTAATGCAATCCGTCATCTTTTCAGTCGAATCCGATGTGAACGTGATCCTGGTGATCGCCGTCAGCGAATGCTCCCGGATAAAGGATGTCGTAGTAGGGGGAGCCGACCTCGCTGGGGCGCAGGTGTTCGGGAAAGAGGTTGAGCAGCAACGAGAGCTGTCTCGCGTGAAGGTTCAGTGGTGAAACGTTCGCTCCATTGACGGCATAAATGTCGACCGCGCGCCCGAAGTAGTGGTTGGAGTAGCTGGTTGTCCCTGACACGTAAGGGCTGTGTCCGGACTTGAGCACGCTGATCGAGATGTGGAAACGTTGGCTGAGGATCTCGAGCACCTGGAGCACCCGTTCGTCGATGACACCGGCTTCGATGTCTTGGCGCGCCAGCTCGGTAAGGGTGATGTTGGGGTTGGCGAGGAGCGCGCTCGGCGACGTCTGCGCGAGCGCGACTCCGGACGACACCTGCGCCACCCCATACGACGCCGCCACCGTTGCGACCTCATCGACGTAGGCCGGATCGTGGTTGTAATGCCACAATGCGCTGCGGAGGCGAGCCGGATCACCAGCTCCGTTGGCGCAAAGGTAGTGCGCCGCGCTGAAGACCGCGTCCTCGAGGTCGTCGACCTGCGGGTGCCCGTCGCCGTTGGCGTCCACTCCGTACACTGCGAAGGTCTGGGGCATGAACTGCATCGGGCCCTGCGCTCCGGCCGAAGATGTGACCGAATCGCGTCCGAAGCTCGTCTCGGTCTTGTGCACCGCGGCGAGCAGTGTCCAGTCCATGCCCTCGCAACTGGCGGCCGCGGCGCGATAGAGCGGCAGGAGGTCGGCAGGGATCTCCTCGGCCGCACGCTGAGACGGAGACGGTTCGTCGCCCCCTCCACTCAGCATTGCCACCGTGAGCGCCAGCAGCATCGCGAGTCCCACCACAAGCGCCAGGAGTGTGGCGATCAGTTTGGTCACGGCACCAGCACCTCGCCGACCACCCAGGTTCCGTGCTGCTCTGACAGCTCGACCGTCACGGTCACCAGCTCCGTCGACTTGATCTCGCCCTTAGTGGTGGTGCGTTCGACGATCGCGACTAGCGCCTGCCCCGGCGTTGCGTCCTGCTCCTGTAGCGCAACGACCTCGGCTTCGCTTGCGCCCTCACCGCGCAAACCGAGCGCGCCGGAGTCGAGGGTCATCTCTGCCATCAGCGCGTCGCTCGAATAGGGCTCGAGCCGTCGTCTGCGATCGTCGGCCGAGTCGCGCCCAGTGCTCGTGAAGTAGGCCTCGGCCCAGCGGGACGCAGCCCGTCGGCCGGCAGCGGGTATGCGTCGCACCGGAGGTGACGTCGTGGCTGCAGTCGGCGCGCTGTCCGAGTCTTCAACCCGTTGCAGCTCGTCTCGCGCGGGCCAAGAGGTCACGACCAGCACGGTGGCGGTGAGACCCAGGACCATGAGGAGTGCCAGCACCCGGAGATCGCGCGCCGCGAGCCCGAACTTCACCCGAAGACCCGATCTAGCTCGGGGGCTTCTCCTGGGACCGCTTGGACGAGCTCTTCCACCGGTCCCGCTCGATGTCGTAGGCGTCGGGCCCGCTGGCGAGCCAGTCCTCCAGCACCTTGCGCGAGAAGCGCCAGCCCTTGCCCATACGCCTCCCGGGAAGGCGTCCCCGCTTGGCTTCTTCGACCACGGTGCGGGGATTGACCTTGAGGAAGGCCGCCGCCTCGGCGCTGGTGAGCACGTCGTCTTCTCGCATTGGTAGTTACTGTAACCATATGAACAAAGATGAACAACTACTGACTACGATAAAATCTGATGAAAAACGATGGAAATACTTGACCTGCAGTGTGACGGGTAGCTAACGTCGTGTCCAGGCTTTCCGCACAAAAGCCACCAAGACGGCCACCGAGCGCCCGGCGTTCCCGGGCAGGGGGTGAGAAATGGGCGAGCAGCACAGCGCCTTCTGGGGCTCGAGCGAGGACGCGCCGATCCCCATCGGCCTCGCCACCCCGCCGGAGCCACCCGAGGTCGAACTCGACCGACCCGAGGCGAAATCAGCAACCAGCGGTCCGGCCCCGAACCCCCCGGAGCTTGAGACCCCGGAACCGAGCGGCAACGGAGCGGTCTTCCGGGACGACTACCTGCTCCGGGCGCGCGCCCAGATCCCGCGCCACGGCTGGCGCCGCACCCTTCACCTGCTCTCCGGCGGGCTCATAAACCTGGGCCCGTCGGCGGCGGAGC
>JBOGWW010000088.1:0-6269 GCA_050693655.1 Actinomycetota bacterium
AACGGCGCGCTCGACGATCCGGTGCGCATGTACCTGCGCGAGATCGGGCAGTACCCCCTCCTGACGGACGTGCAGGAGGTCGAGCTCGCCAAAGCAATCGAGGACGGTGAGCTCGCCGCCGAGAAAACCGAGAAGGCCAAGAAGCTGACCACTAGGCAGCGTCGCGAGCTGAACGCGACCGTGCGTGCCGGACGCGCCGCCAAGCGCCGCTTCATCCAGTCCAACCTGCGTCTCGTCGTTTCCATCGCCAAGAAGTACAGCGCGGCGGGGCTTCCGCTCCTGGATCTCATCCAAGAGGGCAACCTCGGTCTGATGCGCGCCGTCGAGAAGTTCGACTACGAGCGCGGCTTCAAGTTCTCCACCTACGCCACCTGGTGGATTCGCCAGGCCATCACGCGCGCCATCGCGGACAAGGCCCGCACCATCCGAATTCCGGTGCACATGGTCGAGACTCTGTATCGCGTGCGCAAGGTCCAAAGCGAGCTTCTCGAGAAGCTCGGTCGCGAGCCCACCATCGAAGAGATCGCCGAAATGGCCGACCTCACACCGGACAAGGTGCGCGAGGCCTTTCGAGTGCTGCCGGAGCCGGTCTCGCTGCACGAGCCGGTCGGGGACGAGGACGCCGAGCTCGGCGATTTCATCGAGGACGAGGACGTCGAGGGCCCGTTCCAGGCCGCGGCCATGGCTCTGCGCCAAGAGGATCTGTGGAACATGCTCGGGTCTCTATCGGAGCGCGAGCGCAAGGTGCTGGCGCTTCGTTTCGGCCTCGTTACCGGCGAGCCTCGGACGCTCGAGGAAGTGGGCAAGGAGTTCAACCTCACGCGCGAGCGCATCCGGCAGATCGAGGCCAAGGCCCTATCGAAACTCCGTCACCCCTCCACGCCGGGCAAGCTGCGCGACATGGTGACCATCTAACCGCAACTTTCGCTGTGGCTCAGGAGGGGTAGGAAGTCGGTGAGGAGTCAACCAGCGCGCTCTTCGAGACGAACCCCGTTGCCTTCATCGTTTTCTCGAGGCTGCGTCCGCCCTTCGCCGCGTAAAGCGCCCTGTCGGCACGCGCCAGTAGCTCGTCGGCAGACTCCTCGTCGCTGAGACACGCGACTCCCGTCGAACAGGTCTGATTGAAGGGCGTCGCCGCCCTCAGCCGCTCCATCGCCCTTTCGCCATCTTCGAGGTCGCAGTCGGGTAAGAGCGCAATGAACTCGTCGCCCCCGAATCGGACGAGGAGATCTCCCGCACGCAGTTGGGAGCGCCACCCTCCGACCGCTTCCTGCAAGAGACGGTCGCCCTCTTGATGCCCGTACGCGTCGTTGTAGGCCTTGAAGTGGTCGAGGTCGATCATTGCGATGCTGAGCGGACGGCCCGATCGCCGGGCACGGGCGATCTCGTAGGGGATCTGCCGGAACCAGACGCGCCGGTTGGGGGCCCGGGTCAGTTCATCGGTGTCGCTCAGTTCCTCCAATTTGTCCGCCTGGGCCTGGACCTGTCGCACCAGACCCGCCATGCGGGACAGCACCAACAGGAAGAGCGTCACGGAACAGGCCCCCATCACGACGTGATCCACCTGGGTGTCCCTGACCCCTTCGATGACCAGCACGGCAGGAGACATCATCGAGGCGACCGCAAGCACCGCCAGACGCTGACTCGGAAGGGTCGAAACGTCGGTCGTCGCCTGTGCGGGAAGCTGGGTGGTCGAGGGGTGCACGACCGCCGCGCCCGCGAGCACATAGGTGAGCAACCATCCGGCATCGAGCGCGTGGCCCGTGGCATAGGTTCCCTGGAGGGCCGTCACCGCGAAACCCGCGTCCGCGATCAGGGTGGTGAAGATGCCCAGAGCCAGCATCGTCGAGGACGCAGAGAACTTGCCGGGCGCGAACACCAGACGCACCAGCACGGCCAGAAGGAGCAGGTCACCCACCGGATAGGCGAGCGACACCAATCTTTCGAGCAGCGTCATCGATGAGTCGAAGACGTAGGGCGACATGATGAACGCCCACGCCAAAACGCCTGCACCGATCGCCACGATGGAGGCGTCGACGACGCTGTCGCGATCTCCGACCCTGTGCCAGCGCACCAGAAACACCAGTCCTGCAGCTAGCAGCGGATAGAAGGCGAGGTAGAAGACGTCGGCGAAGGAGGGGAAGGGCTCGATCTCCCAGACGACCTCGTTGAGCGTCCACAGCCCATCGCCTATCGCCGATTGCAGGAAGGCGACGCCGATGACCATCCAGGCGAGCCTGAGAGTCCCGCTGAAGCGAAGCGAGGTGATCACTATTGTCGCCGCCGCGACCAGTGCCAGAGCGGGCGACATCAGGTCCTGCACGCCCCCGGACGCGAGAAAATAGGCTCCGACGAAAAGCAGGCCGGCGACCGTCCACAGCTTGTAGGTCTCGCGTGGAGTCGCTTTCACATTGTCAACATCGGGTGGGCTGCTGGGGCCCCTGAAGTACGTAGATTGGGCCGTCAGAGCTGGTCGAGGGCGCCACCCTCTAGACTGAAGAGATGGTCACCACGGTCGTCCTCGCCACCTGCGATATCCACCGGGTCCCCGAGACCGCTCAGGCGATCGCCGACCTCCCCGAGGTCAGCGAGGTCTACTCGGTGGCGGGCGACTACGACCTCGTAATCATGGTGAGGGTGCGAGAGCACGAGGACCTGGCCCGAGTCGTGACCGAGGGCATCGCCAGGGTCGAAGGCGTTGAGCGGACGCAGACACTCGTGGCCTTCAAGGTCTACTCGCACCACGACGTCGAAGCCATGTTCTCCGTGGGGCTGGAAGAGGAAGCGCTCTAGGAGGTCACACTCTTGGCCGACGTCCTGGTCATCCACTATCACGAGATCAGCCTCAAGGGCCGAAACCGTGATTTCTTCGAGGACACTCTCGGACGCAACCTCAGGCGCGCCCTGAGGGGGACGGGTTACGAACGCATCCGCCGCGGCTTCGGGCGGATCACCGTGGATTTCAAGCCCGAGAACCGGCTTGCGGAGGCGGTCGAGCGCGCCTCGAGGGTGTTGGGGATCGCGAACCTCGGTGTCGGCCGGCGAGTCCCTCAAGACATCGACAGCATCGGGGCCGCGGCACTCGAGTTGATGGAGGCCGAACCCTTTGAGACGTTCGCAGTACGCGCCCGGAGGAGTCATTCAACCTTTCCGATTAGGTCGGGCGAGATCAACACGATCGTCGGCCAGCGCATCAAGGATGCGACCGGTGCGACGGTGCGGCTCAAGAACCCCGACGCCACGGCATACATAGAGGTGTTCGGAAACTCCGCAGTCGTCTACCGGAAGCGACTGCCCGGTTTCGGAGGTCTTCCCGTCGGCACCTCGGGACGGATGCTCGCACTCCTTTCGGGGGGTATCGACTCCCCCGTCGCCGCCTGGCGGATGGCGCTTAGGGGGGCCGAGGTCGAGTTCCTCCACTTCCACGGTCGTCCGTACACCGATCCGAGCTCGACCAGGCAGGTTGAGGAGTTGCTCGCCGTCCTCGTCAAGTATCAATTGCGCGCGGTGCTGCACCTGGTGCCACTCGGCGACGCGCAGAAGGAAATCGTCATGCATGCCCCGGCGAACCTGCGGGTGGTGCTCTACCGCCGGACGATGCTGCGCATCGCCGCCGCGCTTGCCGAGCAGCGTGAGGCGCAGGCATTGATAACCGGCGACAGTCTGGGGCAGGTTGCATCCCAGACGGTCGAAAACATCAACACCGTCGGGGCCGCCATCCCTGGTGTGCAGGTATTTCGACCGTTGATAGGGATGGACAAGATGGAGATCATCAACACGGCTCAGGCGATCGGTACGTTCGAGATCTCGACGCGCAAGTATCAGGACTGCTGTGTCCTCTTCGAACCCCGCTCTCCGGTGACGCGCGCCAGCGAGGCCGCAGCAGAGCGAGCAGAGGCCGATCTCGACGTCAATGCCCTCGTCGGCAAGTCGCTTGCGGGCATCGAGACGCGCTCCTTCGAATTGCCTCCGCTCCTTTAGGGGCAATCTGGACAGACACAAGACGTGCGCCTCCTCCGCCCGATAGGGTGTGCGCGAGCCATCGTCACATCCAAGGGGGGAACTCATGGACGACATCTTTGAATCGGCGTTGCGCGCGCCGGTGTCGCGCCGGACTCTTATCAAGGGCATTGCGGCCGCGGGCGCGGCCTCGTGGGTCACCACCCTGCCGGGCACGGCCGAGGCCAAACCGAGCCGCTTCCACCAGTTCAATGCAATCGCTCCCAGCGACGTCGACGAGCTTCAGGTGCCAAACGGTTACACCCACGACGTCGTCATCAGGTGGGGAGAGGAATTCGGAGATGGGCTCGTATTTGGCTATAACTGTGATTACTCGACGTTCTTTCAACTCGGCAAGAGGCGCGACGAGGGCCTCATCTGGGTCAACCACGAGTACGTGATTCCGTTCTTCACCAGTGACTGGATCAGCGCGATGGATTCCAGTTGGAACCCACGGGTCGAGCCCTACCGAACGATCATGCAGCGGGAAAAGGAGGAGGTCGGCGGCTCGATCGTCCACATTCGGCGCGACCGCTCGGGTGCCTGGACGGTGGTCAAGGGTTCTCCGCATGGACGACGTTTCTACGGCGACGGTCCGGTGGTTCCCTACGACGGCCCGGTGGCGGGCTCCGGCCTGGTTCCCGACGAGGGTGTGCTGGGGACGCTCGCCAACTGCTCGGGTGCTCAGACTCCTTGGGGCACAGTCTTGAGCTGCGAAGAGAACTTTCAGAGCTACGGGCTCAAGCGCGGCATGCCCTTTGCCCTCGGTTGGATCCGGGACGATGGTTCCACCGAAGAAGAGGTGAACTACTACATCGGCGAGCCCGGAACCAACGTCGACAACCAGCCGGTGACGGATCGGTGGCCCTTCTACGGCTATGTCGTCGAGATCGATCCGCGCACGGGAGAAGCCGTCAAGCACACCGCGCTCGGACGGATCCACCACGAGAACGTTGGCTGGCGCATCGCACCTTCGGGTCACGTCGTCGCGTACACCGGAGACGACGCACCCGCCGCCGACGGCATGTTCTTCAAGTTCGTTTCCAGGGACCGCTACCGCAAGAAGATGTCCCGGGCGGACGCCATGAGTCTGCTGAGCGACGGACAGCTCTACGTGGCCCAGTGGTTTCCCGCGGCCAACAATGCGGCCGTGGACCAGGGCACCGGAGTGTGGCATCCGCTCGACATGAACGACCCCGAAGCCATGGCGTTCACGACCAAATGGGTCGAGGCGAACATAGTTCCTCAGAACGGCGGCGACCTCACCCAGTTCCGGGTCCCGCGCGCCGAGGACTGCGAGTGCGTTCCCGGAAGACCGAAGGACGTGCTCATCTCACTCACCAGCGCGCGCGGACGGCCCGCGGATCCGGCGGCCTACGGCATCGTGCGGCTGCTCTCCGAGAAGAACGCGACCTCGGATTCGCACGAGTTCAGATGGGTCGACCTGCTCGAAGGGGGCCAGGATGCGGGCTTTGCGAGCCCCGACAACCTGGGCTTCTCGGGCCGGAGCAACCTCTGGATCGTGACCGACGTGTCGAGCTCGAGCCTCAACACTCCGGGACGAGGATTCGAATGGCACAAGAACAACGCCATTTTCTACGTGCCTCTAAGGGGGCGCAATGCCAACATCGCCTTCCGCTTCGCCAACGCGCCGGTGCACGCGGAGCTCACGGGCCCGACCTTCGTCGAAAGCCAGGACACGCTCTTCCTCAACGTGCAACATCCCGGCGAGGAGACGCCGAACCGGGGCGGTGTTCCCGGCGACCCCGCTACCTACACCTCCTGGTGGCCGAGGGGGAACCGCACGACTGGGACGGGCCAGCCTTCTAAGCCGCTTCCGTCGCTGGTCGCCATCCGGAGACTGTAGGCCGGACCTACACGCGAAAAGAGGGGTTGCCGGGGCAGCCCCTCTTTCGGTATTCCCGCTCCGCTACTTCGTTGTTGCCGTGAAGGTGTTGAGGATCCTCTCGATCCTCGGAATGACGCGTCCCGAGTCGGAGTTCTCTGCGACGAAGGCGGTCATCGAGTGGTTTCGGCCCCCGTCGTCGAACGTCACCCCTACGAACCGCAACCTGACGCCTCGCTCGTTGGTGCCCTTTCCGCCGAAGACCACGGCCTCCCGCTCGTCGACGGTCTGATTCGTTGCGCCGGTAAAGGCGACCTTTGAGTAGGTCTTCGCAATCGAATCGAAGATCTCGTTTGCGGAGTCGGCAAGATTGCCCCTCGGCGCGGGGCCGACGGTAACCAAGATGTCGCCGCGGGAACTGAAC
>JBOGWW010000089.1:0-5151 GCA_050693655.1 Actinomycetota bacterium
ACGACGGCTACGGCTGGCGCCGCGACGGCACCCCTAAGGAAGAGCTTCACTGGATTCCTCCCGCGATCGACAGTCCTCTGTCCGCAGGCGCCGCCCGCCATGTGGTCCATACTCCTATACCACTCCTATCGGAGTGTCGCGGGCTCCAAATGACTCGTCTCCGGCCTGAACTAGGAAGCAGGCCTTGATTTCCCACTCAGAACAATGTAAACAGATGAAAATACAGAGCCAATCGGGGGGAAAACAACAGGTGTACGCCGCAGAGCGCCAGCAGCGGATTCTCGAGCAGGCCAGAGGGCGGGGCCGGGTCGATGTAGCGGATCTGGCCGGCTCGTTGAGCGTCACCGGCGAGACCATCCGTCGTGACCTGACCGCGCTTGAACGCCACGGCCTCCTGCGGCGCGTCCACGGAGGAGCGATCCCGCTCGACCGGCTCGGTTTCGAGCCGGGGCTCGCGACCCGCGACGCCGTCATGACTGCAGAAAAGGAGCGCATCGCCAAGGCCGCGCTCGAGGAGCTCCCGACCGAGGGCTCGATCCTGCTCGATGCGGGCACCACCACCGCACGGCTGGCGGAAGCCCTTTCGGCCGATCGCGACCTAACCGTGGTGACCAACAGCCTTCCGATCGCCATGAAGCTGTCGACCCGGCCGAACCTGACCATGCTGTTCCTCGGTGGCCGGGTTCGGGGTCGTACCCTGGCGGCGGTCGACATCTGGGCGCTTCGCGCGCTGGAGGAGACGTTCGTGGACGTCGCCTTCATGGGCACGAACGGTTTCTCAGTCGAGCGTGGCCTGACCACGCCGGACCCCACCGAGGCGGCGGTCAAGCGCGCAATGATCGGAGCGGCCAGACGCGCCGTCGTTCTCGCCGATCACAGCAAGTTCGGCAACGACAACTTGATGCGTTTCGGGTCGCTGAGGGACGTGGAAACCCTTATCACAGACACGGGCCTCGACGAGGAACTCGTCTCGGAGATCGGCGGAACGGGAGTTCGGGTGGTGCGTGCGTGATCGTGACCCTGACACCCAACCCGAGCGTGGACAGAACAGTCGAAGTCGATGCACTCGTGCGCGGCTCTGTGTCGCGGGCGACCGGGGGCCGCGTGGACGCGGGTGGCAAGGGCATCAACATTGCCGGCGCTCTGGCGGCACATGGGCACGTCTCGATTGCGGTCCTTCCTTCCGGGGGCTGGGAGGGGGCGCAGCTCGCGCACATGCTCGAACAGGAGGGTATCGCTTCTGTCGAAGTCAAGATCGCCGGATCGATTCGAGCCAACGTCACGATTGCAGAGCCGGACGGAACTATAACCAAGCTCAACGAACCCGGCCCTCCCCTCGCGCCGGCCGAGATCGAGGCGTTGATCCAGGCAACGATCGACACCGCGGTCGGCGCAGAATGGGTGGTGGGGTGCGGAAGCCTTCCGCCTGGGCCAGCCGACGACTTTTACGCGTTGCTCGTCGATCGCCTTGCGCGTAGCAACACGCGCGTCGCTATAGACACAAGCGGGCAGGCGCTTCTAAAGTGCCTCAGCGCCGGACCCGATGTCATCAAGCCCAACCTGGACGAACTAAGCGAAGCCTCACGGCGCTCGGTGCCGACACTCGGTGATGCACTGGACGTCGCCAACGAGCTTCGGGAGCAAGGTGCTGGGTCGGTGCTCGCAAGCCTCGGCCCACATGGCGCCCTCTACGTGGACGACGAACATGCTCTGCACGCAGAGGCCGCAGTGGACCGGCCTCGCAGCGCGGTCGGCGCGGGTGACGCGCTGCTGGCCGGTTTCCTGGCACATCGTGGGCGGGGGCCCGAGGCACTCGCCAGCGGAGTTGCGTGGGCGGCGGCCGCCGTGAGTCTGCCCGGCAGCAGAATGCCGGGGCCGAACGACGTCGACATGTCGGCGGTGCGGTTACACGACCGCATCGATCTCGACAGATCTCTTAACTCAGACACCCGGTCATATCGGAACTCTGGTGAGAAGGAGACAAGGGGGAGACATGAGTAGCGTCGCCGCACCACAGCCGCACCCCGGCTCGGGTATCCGCGCAACGGTTCAGAGATTCGGCGGGAACCTCGCAGCGATGGTCATGCCCAATATCGGCGCGTTCATTGCCTGGGGCCTGATCACCGCCCTGTTCATCCCGACGGGGTGGATCCCTAACGAAGATTTCGAGCAACTCGTCGGGCCGATGATCCTGACCTTGCTTCCCGTTCTCATCGGATACACCGGCGGCAGACTCGTTCACGGTCAGCGAGGCGCGGTGGCCGGAGCAGTTGCCGTGATGGGAATCGTCGTCGGAGCGGAGATACCGATGTTCCTCGGAGCGATGGTCATCGGACCACTCACGGCCTACGCGTTGAAGCTCTTCGACTCGGCCGTCGAGGGCCGCATCAAGCAGGGTTTCGAGATGTTGGTGGCGAACTTCTCGCTTGGCATCATCGCGGGAGCAATGGCCCTTCTCGGCTACGCCGGGATAGGGCCCATCGTCGAGACGCTGACCAACCTTCTCGGCGACGGAGTCGATGCCCTCGTCGACGCGCGGCTCCTGCCGATCGCATCGGTCGTCATCGAACCCGCCAAGGTTCTCTTCTTGAACAACGCCATCAACCATGGAGTCCTGAGCCCCATCGGCGTTGCGGAGGCTCAGGAGGCCGGCAGGTCGATCATGTTCATGCTCGAAACCAACCCAGGGCCGGGGCTCGGCATCCTGCTCGCGTACTGGGTCGCCGGGCCCAAGGCCTTCAGGCCCACGGTTCCCGGAGCTGTGATCATTCAGTTCCTCGGGGGAATCCACGAGATCTACTTCCCCTACGTGCTGATGAAGCCGCAGCTCATCCTTGCCGCGATCGCGGGCGGAGCGTCGGGGGTAACAGCCTTTCTGGTTACCGGTGCGGGACTTGTCGCAACCCCGTCTCCCGGCAGCATCTTCGCTTATCTCGCCGTGACTCCGAGAGGCGGTTACTTTGGGGTGCTCCTCGGCATCACGATCGCAGCGAGTGTTTCATTCGTCACCGCGGTCGGTATCTTGCGCATGAGCCGCGAGACCGTGGAGGAGTCCACAGAAGGACCCAGCCCGGCCCGGTCCACCGGCACCGCAGCGGTCCAGGGAGCGTGAAACTCTGATGCCGGAGATCCGGGGATCGGACGTAAAGAACGTGGTCATCGCGTGCGAAGCCGGCATGGGGAGCAGCGTGCTGCTAACGACGCAGATGAAACAGCGGCTGCAACCCTATGGGGTCGAGGTCGCCCATCTTGCCGTGAACCGCATCGAGGACAACCCCGACGTAGTCCTGTGTCACGTGGGGCTCGAAGCTCGGGCCCGCCAGCAGGCTCCCAGCAGCGTGGTGCTTGCATTCAATATGTTCATGGGCGACCCGGTCTTCGATCAACTCGAAGAGGCCCTTCGAGACGACAAGGTTCTGTCGAGCCGATGAGCGAGATTTTGTCGCGCGACGCGGTGCGCATCGGACTGAGTGCGCGCGACCGAACGGATGCCGTACAGCAAGCGGGTGAGCTTCTCGTGGAGATCGGTGCCGTCGAGCCCGACTACGTAACGGCGATGCACGAGCGCGAGGCAATCTTGTCGTCGTACGTGGGCGAGTCGTTTGCTCTTCCACATGGGACCGACGAGAGTCGCAAGCACATCAAGCGTTCGTCCGTCGCGTTCCTACAGTTTCCTGATGGGGTGGATTGGGACGGCGATTCCGTGGGCGCCTGCATCGCTATCGCCGCTCAGTCAGACGAGCACACCGAGGTCATGGCCCACCTCGCCCAGATCCTTCTGGACGAAACGAAAGCCGAAGTGCTAAGGAGCACCGCCGATCCAGATGAAGTCCTGCGGCTGCTCGCACCCGAGAGAAGCGGTCTCGAGGCATGAAGGTTGCGAGGTTCTACGCGCCGGGGGACCTTCGCGTCGAGAACCTACCGAAGCCCGAACCGGGCGCAGGGGAACTCTTACTACGCATGCGTGCGTGCGCAACCTGTGGAACCGACGTGAAGATCTTCCGTTTCGGCCATCATCACCTGGTGCCGCCGCGCGTCCTTGGCCACGAACTGGCGGGAGAGATCGAAGCCGTTGGTGAGGGGGTGGAGGACTTTGTTCCCGGTGACCGGGTTCAGGTGATCGCCGCCATCCCTTGTGGTGAGTGCTTCGAGTGCAAGTATCGTTCGATGAGCATCTGCGCCAATCAGGAGTCGATGGGCTACCACTACGACGGTGGCTTCGCCGAATGGATGGTCGTACCCGCCAAGGTGCTCAAGGTCAAGGGCGTCAATCTCATCCCCGACACCCTCGACTTCGACCAGGCGGCCGTTGCCGAGCCGCTTGCGTGCGTTCTCAACGGTCAAGAGCTCGCGCGCGTGTCGGAAGGCGACGTCGTGGTGGTCGTCGGAGCGGGTCCCATCGGATGTCTTCACGTCCGCCTCGCCCGCGCCAGGGCGGCGGACCGGATCTTTCTTGTAGAGCGAAACGCTGAGCGGCTGAGTATGTCGGCGGAGCGCGTGTCGCCGGACGCGCCGATCGACTCCGGCAAAGATGACGCGATCGACGCGGTCATGAAGCTCACGGAGGGTCGGGGAGCGGATGTCATCATTACCGCGGCGGCGTCGGGGCCGGCGCAGCAGGAGGCTCTGCAGATGGCCGCGCGCGGAGGACGCATCAGTTTCTTCGGCGGACTTCCGAAGGACAATCCGATGATCGAGCTCGATTCGAACCTGGTCCACTACCAAGAGCTCACGATCGCGGGGGCCAACGGCTCGACACCCGCGCAGAACACGGAAGCGCTTGGGTTGATAGCGAGGGGCGCAGTTCCGGTGCACGACCTCATCACCGACAAACTTCCCCTCGAGCGGGTTCACGATGCCATCGCAGCCGTGCAAAGCGGCAGCAGCATCAAAGTCGTAATCGAACCGTGAGCAGGAAGAGGGGTGCCTTCAGGCGATGTCCGACGTGAGCCGAAGCGTTGTGGTCGGTTCTCGGGTGGGGCTTCATGCTCGACCGGCGAAGCTCGTTGCCCGAGAAGCGGCGAAGCAAGCTGTGATCGTCAGAATCAGCAAGAACGGAGGCGACTCCATCGATGCACGGAGCCTGCTCTCGCTTCTGGCGCTGGGGGCGAAACATGGTGACGAGGTAACGCTCGAGGCGGAGGGTGAGGG
>JBOGWW010000090.1:0-15188 GCA_050693655.1 Actinomycetota bacterium
CTCCTGGGCCGCCGCGGGCATGCTGGCTCCCGTCACCGAGGTCCACTACGGCGAGGAACAGCTGCTGCGGCTCAATCTCGACTCGCAGAGGCGCTATCCGGCCTGGGCCCAGGAGCTGAACGAGGACTCGGGGCGCGATTGCGGCTACGAGCGGTGCGGCGCTCTCATGGTTGCGCGCGATGCGGACGACGACGCCGCGCTGAACGATCTCTACGAGTTCCAGAAGCGACTGGGGCTGGAGGTCGAGCGTCTGCGCGGACGAGAGTGCCGCGCGCTCGAACCCTCTCTGACCCCCTCCGCGCGCGGCGGGATCCTGGTGCGTGGCGACCATCAGATCGACAACCGCGCTTTGCTCGGAGCGCTGCGGGCCGCGTGCGAGCGACGGGGTGTTCGTTTTATCGGACGGAGGGTCGAGCGCGTCGAGTCAACCGCCGACCGGGTCGCAGGCGTCGTTCTCGAGGATGGCGAACGGATCTCGACCGGCTGCGTGGTGGTGGCGGCGGGCGCCCACTCCTCGGCCATCGAAGGGATTCCCGCGGAGGCGGTACCTCCCGTGAGGCCCGTGAAGGGGCAGTTGCTCCACCTGCGGGGCACGAGCGGCGAGCGCCTGGCGACGCACACCATCCGGGGACTCGAGGCCTACATCGTGGTTCGGCCCGACGGCCGCGTGGTGCTCGGGGCGACCGTCGAGGAGCAGGGCTTCGACGAGCGGGTCACTGCGGGCGGGGTGCACGAGCTCCTGCGAGCGGGCTTCGAGCTCGTCCCCGGCATCATCGAGCTGGAGCTCGTGGAGACGAGCGTGGGATTGCGCCCCGGTACTCCGGATAACGCCCCTCTGCTCGGCGAGACGGAACTCGCGGGACTGGTCCTGGCCACCGGTCACTTCCGCAACGGCATCCTGCTCACACCGGTGACCGGGTGGGCCCTGGCCGAACTGCTCGTTACCGGCGCTGCGCCCGAGATCATCAGACCGTTCTCACCACGGAGATTCGCCGACCGCAGACTGGCATCGAGGCGCGGGACTTGAGGGTCCGAGTGAACGGTACCGAGACGGAACTCGACAACGGGACCACGGTTGTCACGATCGTCCAGCGCTACGGGCGCGGTGAGCGGGGGATCGCGGTTGCGCTGAACGGCGAAGTCATCGCCCGCTCGAGGTGGAACGAGATCAAGCTCACCGACGGTGACCGCCTGGAGGTTCTGGGGGCCATCGGTGGTGGACAACGGGAGAGAAGGTAAATGGACGACCCCCTGGTCATCGGCGGCGAAACCTTCAACTCGCGCCTGCTCATCGGCACCGGCGGAGCGAGCAGCCTCGAGGCCGTCGAGAGCGCGCTGGTCGCGTCGGGGGCCGAGATGGCAACCGTCGCGTTGCGCCGCATCAGCCCGCAGGCACGCGGGTCGGTGCTCGACGTGCTCGAGCGTCACGGAATCAAGCTCCTTCCCAACACCGCGGGTTGCTTCACGGCGCGCGACGCGGTGACCACCGCGCAGCTCGCGCGCGAAGCGTTCGACACCGACTGGATCAAGCTCGAGGTGATCGGGGACGACAGAACACTGCTGCCCGACGGACCCGAACTCATCGATGCGGCCGAGCAACTGGTCGACGACGGGTTCACCGTCCTGGCCTATACGACCGACGATCCCGTGCTGGCCGCTCGGCTGGAGTCCACCGGTTGCGCGGCGGTGATGCCGCTGGGCTCTCCCATCGGTTCGGGCATGGGCATCCTCAACCCGTACAACCTGGCGCTCATCGTCGAACGGGCCTCGGTGCCCATCATCCTCGACGCCGGAATCGGAACCGCCTCGGATGCGGCGCTCGCAATGGAGCTCGGCTGCGACGGGGTGCTTCTTGCGAGCTCCGTGACCCGGGCCCAGGATCCGGGGGCGATGGCGGAGGGCATGCGCCGCGCAGTGGAGGCGGGCCGGCTGGCTCGACGTGCGGGCAGGATCCCCCGGCGCCTGTACGCGGAGCCGTCCACGGCCCCAGAGGGAAGGCCCGAGCTCTGATGCGGCTGGCCCGGGCGCCGGCTCAGAGCAGACCCGGCGCCGGGCGAACCGTGTAGACCGACCCGGTCGAAGAGGCCCCGCGATCCCTCCCAGAGGGTCGGTTATCCCCCCGCAGACATGGGCAGTGCGGGGTGAGCAGTGCTCGGAGGGGTGCTTCCCTCATGCGAAGCAAGCAAAACCAGTAATCGGGAAAAATTCGCTCCATTTTTTGGAGCAGCCGGTGACGAAAGCGACTACCAGCCCCAGGGCCAGGGGGTAGACAACGGTCATGACCATCTACCTGGGCACCTCCGGCTGGCACTATAGGGACTGGCGCGAGCGGTTCTATCCGCAGGAGGTCCCGCAGCGCGCCTGGCTGGAGTTCTACGCTCGGAGCTTCGCAACCGTCGAGTCCAACAACGCCTTCTACCGGCTCCCCGAGCGCCATCGCTTCGCCCAGTGGGCGCAATCGACGCCCCCCGATTTCGTGATGGCGGTCAAGATGAGCCGCTACTTGACGCACATCAAACGTCTGCGGGAACCGGAGGAGCCCGTCGCCCGCTTTCTCGACCGCGTACGCCACCTCGAGGACAAGCTCGGTCCGGTGCTGCTGCAGCTGCCGCCGACGTTGCGCTCCGATCACGACTTGCTCGATGCGGCACTCGGACGGTTTCCACCAGAGGTGCGCGTCGCGGTCGAGTTTCGGCACGACTCCTGGTGGACCGACGATACGCGCGCGCTGCTCTCCGAGCAGGGAGCGGCCCTTTGCCTGGCCGACCGCGGCTCGAAGCCGGTGGCACCGCTGTGGCGCACCACCGACTGGACCTACCTTCGACTTCATGCCGGCGCGGCGTCGCCTTCGCCCTGTTACGGACGGGCAGCACTTGCGTCGTGGGTGGAAAGACTCCGCGCGGATTTGGCCGGCGTCGACGCGTACGTCTACTTCAACAACGATCCCGGTGGCTGCGCGCTGCGCGACGCTCGTTGGTTCGCGCAGGAGGCGAGCAAACGGAACCTGGCGATAACCAGGACACCCGCAAGTTCAATTCGTCCCGGGTAATAGTCTTCGACAATGAGTGAAATCCTCGTGGGTACGGCATCGTGGACCGACAAGACCTTGATTCAGTCGGGCTGGTATCCCTCCGACGCGAAGACAGCGGAGAAGCGGCTTCAGTTCTACGCTTCGCAGTTCCCTCTCGTCGAGGTGGATTCGAGCTATTACTTCCCGCCGAGCGAGGCCAACTCACAACGGTGGGTGGAGCGAACTCCGGACGACTTCACCTTCAATATCAAGGCGTTCTCGCTGCTGACCGGTCACCCCACGCGAACCGATGCGCTGTACAAGGACCTCGAGGTCGACAGCGACAAGCGCAACGTCTATCCCAAGGACCTCGACGTCAAGACCATCGACACCGTATGGGACCGGTTTCTGTCGGCACTCGAGCCCTTGGACGAGGCCGGCAAGCTCGGCGTCCTGTTGTTTCAGTTCCCACCCTGGTTCACGATCGCCCGCCGCAACAAGAACTACATTCTCGAGTGCGCGAAGCGATCGGCTCCCTACCGGATCTGCGTCGAGCTCCGAAACCAGACCTGGATGGAGGGAGAGAACCAGAAGGAGACGATCGAGTTCCTCGAGGGGCATGGGCTGCCCTTCGTCTGCGTGGACATGCCGCAGGGTTTCAGGTCATCGATGCCCCCCGTGATGGCCGCGACCTCGAATCTCGCACTCATGCGCTTCCACGGCCACAACAACAAGGATTGGCTGAGCAAGTCGGTGTCGAAGCGGTTCCGCTATCAATACAGCAAGGAAGAGCTCGAGCAATGGGTGCCCCGCATCGCGAAGCTCAGCGAGGAGGCGGACAGGACTCACGTCCTGATGAACAACTGCTACAGAGATTTCGCGCAACGAAATGCGCGAGAGCTCGCAGAGCTACTAACGTCGACCGTTCGCCCAACCTGACGTACGGTCTACCCCATGCCATTGGTACAGATCGAAGTCATCAAAGGCCGTTCAGCATCGGAGAAGCGGGCAATGTTCGACGCGGTACACGAGGCGTTGGTCGAGGCTCTCAAGATTCCCGATGAGGATCGAGTGCAGAGATTGACTGAATACGATAGCGATGATTTCGATGCTCCGAGCGCGAACTTCACGATCGTCAGGATCACGATGTTTCCGGGGAGATCGATATCGGCGAAGCGCGACCTCTACCGACGGATAGCGGCCAAGTTGGCTTCTCTCGGAATCGGACCCAATGAGCTAAACATCGTGTTGGGGGAGCCACCCCTCGACGATTGGGGAATCAGGGGCGGCCATCCCGCCAGTGAAGTCGACCTCGGATTCGAATTGGACGTCTAAGCCGATTTGCATGGTATCCGTGTAACCGTGTATGATTGCCGAATGCCTGAGGCCATGGCTTGATTGCTTCGTTTGCAGATGCGGCGGCGGAGGCTCTTTTTCAAGGCGAAGGTGGGAAAGCCGTTCGACGGATACCTGCGGACATCCGGAAGGTGGCGGCTAGGAAGCTGGACGTTGTTAACGCGGCTCAGCAGTTGGAGGACCTCAGGGCCCCTCCGGGAAACCGTCTTGGACCCCTGAAGGGAGCGCTCCGTGGGAAGCACAGCATCCGGATCAACGACCAATGGAGAATCATTTTCCGCTGGGAGAACGGAGATGCCTACGACGTTGAGATCGATGATTACCACTGAGGAGTAGGGATGCTGCCCAAGAACCGAATCCCGACCCATCCCGGCGAGATCTTGCTGGAGGAGTTCCTTAAGCCCTTGGGAGTCAGCCAGGTGGCTCTTGCCGAGCATCTCGGCATCCCCGTCCAGCGCGTCAATGAGCTAGTCCGAGGAAAGCGCGGAGTTACACCGGAGACAGCATGGCTCCTCGCCGGTGCTCTGGGCACTACTCCGGAATTTTGGATCAATCTTCAGACGAACCACGACCTAGTACGGAACCGGCCCAAGAGAAAAATCCGGCAGCTAGTGCCCTGACCACTTAAGTTCCGAGGCCGGATTGCCGCGCCCCCCGCGCATACGGCGCGCGACCCTCGTTCAAAGGACGAGGGAAGGAGGCGGCGTGGTGCGAGTCCGTGAACTCAGCGAGGACGAGGCGCGCAGGCTGCAACGGATCATCCGGCGAGGGCATGACTACTCCGTGGTGACGTGGAGAAGAGCGACGGTCGTGCTGGCATCAGCCCAGGGCCAGAAGGTGTCCGTGATCGCCAAGCTCGTGCAGACCTCCGAGGACCGGGTGCGCGAGATGATCCGCAACTTCAACGAGTCGGGCATGGATTCGCTGTTCCCGCGGTGGAGCGAGGGCCGCCCGGCGACATTCACCCCCAAGGTGAGGGCCCGCATCTGTCGCATCGCGCGTCAGCGCCCGGAGAAGTTCGGGCTGCCGTTCACCACTTGGAGCGTCGCCAAGCTGCGCGACTACCTGATCAAGCACCGTGTGGTCAAGGCGATCTCCAAGGAGAGGCTCCGTCAGATCCTCACCGAGGAGGGCATCACCTTCCAGAAGACGAAGTCGTGAGGAGTCACCCGACCCCGAAAAGGAGGACAAACTCGCCGCCGTCGAGGAGGTCATGGAGTCCTGCCCGGATAGGGTGTTCGCCTTCGACGAGCTCGGACCCCTGAACCTCGTCCCGACCGCGGGCGTGTGCTGGTCCGACCGGAAGAGGCCCCAGCGCCTTCCCGCCAACTACCACAAATTCTCGGGCGTGCGGCAGTTCTTCGCCTGCTATCACATCGGGCAGGACCAGCTGTGGGGTCGCATGGAGAAGAAGAAGGGCCGCCGCCCGACCCTGCGGGCGCTCAAGAGCATCCGCGAGCGCATCCCCAAGCGAAAACGGATCTACGTGATCCTCGACAACCTCAACTACCACACGGGAAAGGACATCCGGCAATGGGCGGATGAGAACAACGTCGAGCTTCTGTTCACCCCAACCTACGCGTCGTGGGCCAACCCGATCGAATGCCATCTCGGGGGGATCCGTCACTTCGTGCTCAAGAACTGACAACTACCCGAGTCACCGGGCATTGGCAGCGCGCCTACACGCCTATCTCAGGTGGCGCAACGCCAACCGGCGCGATCCGAAGTTGCTCCGGATCGTGAGAGCTGAGCAACGCAGGATCCGGGCCGAGCGGATGCTCAGGAAGGCTGGCTGAGATGCGCCTTCAAAAGCGCGCGAAGGTTAGTGGCCGAGGCACTAGCGGCCGCTGGATGGTCACGATAAACATCGCCGTCTCGCTCAGAATCGACCTGGGGAAAGAGGATCTAGCACAGCGCTTATCCAAGTCTAGACAACTGCTACCGGGACTACGCGACCACCAACGCGACCGACCTGTCGGGGCTTCTGCGCGCGAGCGGACTGGACGTTCCCGCAGGAACTAGCGAAGAGGGCATGAGAGGTGGGGTGTATGACAATCTGTGATACAGTATGACGATGGCAAAGGCGATATCGATCCGTCTGGATGAGGAGGCGGAACGGGCGCTCGCCCGCCTCGAGGCGTCCGGCATGAACCGTTCCCAAGCCATCCGAACTGCTCTTGTGGAGTCCGCGAAGCGACTCCGTCGGAGCCAAGAGATAGCGGCCGAGGTGGCCGCCCTCGAGTCGGACGAACAAGACCGAAAAGAGATGCTGGAGGTCGCGTCTTTGATGGAAAGCCTGCATGCGCAGGGGTGACATCCACGAGCTTCGTCCCCCGCGGGGGAAGGGCCACGAGCAGCGAGGTCGAAGGTTCGGAGTTGTTCTGCAGGCGGATGAGTTCCTTCCGCGCTCGGTAGTGATCGTTGCTCCTACATCGCAGAGCGCGAGGTCGGCGAGCTTCCGGCCAGAGATCGAGATCAACAATCAGCCGACTCGCGTGCTTATCGAACAGCTGGGAGCGGTCGACACGACTCGCCTCGGGAGGCTAGTTGCGCATGTGGCCCCTGCAGAGCAGTGGGAGATTGACGACGCTCTGCGCCTCATTCTGGCCCTGGTCTAGGGGCGGCGCTAGTCGCAATGAATATCGGCCCTTCGCTCGTCGGGACGTGCGGCAACGCGATCTGGCACGGCGCCTTTCCGAGCCTAGACAACTGCTGCGTTGGTTCCTGCTGGAACGTCGAGGCCACAAGCTGCGCTCCCGGATCATGCCTCTGCACCGGGACTACGTAACTACGAATGCAGCCCGACCCGTCGGAACTCCAGCGTGCCTCTCAGAAGCTTCGAAAAGGGGGCCTGCGAACGGCCTGACGCCGGCCTGGGGAGTTAGAGGAATCACTTAGATCCTTATCCTTCGGCGAGGGACTCGAGGATGAGGCGACGCGCGACTTCAGCGAACTCAGGATGCGAATCCATGTAATACGGGAACGCAATCAATCCGATCGACAACGCCCATCCTCGGCCTCGCGCCCACGTAGCGTCGTCCACCTCCAGGTCGGGACGGACCACATCTCTCGCCTCCGGTGGGAGCAGGCACCAGATCGGGATCAGGTCACATGCTGGATCTCCGATTCCCATTCCGGCCCAATCGATCACGCCACTAAGCCGCCCATCTTTGACAAGCAGGTTGCCCGGTAGAAGGTCGCCGTGGATCCAAACCGGATCGCCTCGCCATTCAGACGCCCCGAGGGCCTCTTGCCAGACTCTTTCCGCGGCGTCGACATCGATCATCGTCTTCAACTGCGTCAACGCTGCTTGCACCTCGGGCTCCTGCTGCGCAAGGGATGTCCCTCGGCGGGCGCGGGGCGCCGACGATCTCGATGCGGCGTAAAGCAGCGAGGAACGCAATGAGGTCCTCGGTGAACTCCTCGACATCGATGTTGTCATCGCAGGGGTTCTCGCCGTCGATCCACTCATGGATCGACCACGCCCAAGGCAAACGGTCGGTCGGTTCACCCGTACCGAGTGCGAGCGGGATAGGCACGGTCAGAAAGGGCGCAAGTCTGGATAGCCAGACGCACTCCTGTACGACCGCCAGCGATGCCGAGAGGGTGCGGGGCACCCGTACCACCATCTCGAGGCTCAGCCGGTACAAAACGTTGTCGGTGCCGCTATGCGCGACAAGCTCAAGCGGGAGGTCCCTCCACTGAGGGAATTGCGAGTCCACTAACTCGCGTACGAGCGTCTCGTCGATATCCATTTCGTCGGGATGCATCCGCATGCTCGGCACGATGGCTCCTCATCTCGGGTGGGACCAAGCTCTGGGACGCCTGCGGGACCCTCTGTCGCAACGATAGTTCCGACAGAGATGGTGCTTTGCTCAGTTACGACCCTGCGGCTGCGGCTAGTCGCGAGGACCAGCGCAGCAACGAGTTCTGTGCGCGGGGCGTTGGCCTTGTAGTAGTATGCAACTATGCTCACGGTCCCGGAGGCGGCGAAGCGAACGGGGAAAGATCCTGAGACGATCCGACGCTGGATTCGCGGTGGTCGTCTTCGATCCCAGCGCGTCGGCACGCAACACCTCATCGACGAAGCCGATCTCGATGCTCTCACGACTTCCGCCGAACCCCTGCCGCGGCCGCGTTGGCTCCGCAAGACACGCAGCGGGCGAGACATGCCCGATGCCGTGGCGCTCGTGCGCGAGCTTCGCGATTCGAGATGACGACCCTCGTCGTCGACGCGAACGTTGTCTTCGAGATGGTCGCCGCACCCGATGGCGTCCGCATCCTCGAGGGGGAGGAGGCCGGCGCGCCGCCACTGCTGTGGCCGGAGGTCCGCTCGGCCCTCCACCTCGCGAGATGGCGAGGCTTGCTGGATGACGAGGACGCGTCTCAAGCGCTCGAGGTGATGAAGTCAGGAGCCTTGCGCGAACGGCGTCACCGCCGACTCGGGGCCGAGGCATGGAGGATCGCCGACGAACTTCAGTGGGTGAAGACCTACGACGCGGAGTATCTGGCCCTGGCCTCTCTTCTTGGTGTTCCCCTCGCGAGCTTCGACCGCAGGGTCCTCCGTGGGGCCGAGCGACTGGGCATACAAACCCATTCGTTCGCCTGATCTAAGAAGCGGGTTGCCGTACGACGGCATCTGAAGTGGTGACGGATCGACCAAGGAGGACCCGTGAGAGACTCGCTGCTGAGGAAGTGCTTATCGCCGGCCTCGAGGTTCCGGCCGGAGCTAACGCAGGGGCATGAGCCGGGAGCGAAGCTGTGCTCGCCGTAAGAGCCTCGAGAGCCGGCGCCTGCGAGCGCTGTGACGCCGACGCTCCGCCCAGATCCCCAGACCCACGCCGGCTCCGAGGAGGCTGATTCCACCCAACCCCGCGGGGATCCCGATCAACAGCGCTCGGCGGCGCGTCCGAAGCTCGTGGATCGGCCAGCCGCGCTGAAGCGCGATGCGCCGCAGATGATGCTCCGGATTGACCGCATGGGGATGACCCACGGACTCGAGCAGCGGCAGGTCGTTGCGGGAATCGGAATAAGCGTGACAGTGCTGGAGGTCGATGCCCAGTGCCTCGGCCTTGGCCGCTACCGCCGAGGCCTTCTCCGGTCCGTGCATGACGGGACCCACGAGGCGACCGGTGTAATAACCGTTTCGATCGACCTCGGAGACCGTCGCGATCGCTCCCGTCATGTCCAGGGATCGCGCGAGGCGCACGGCGAGCTCGATGGGTGAGGCGGTGACGAGAAAGGTCGCATCGCCCCGCTGGTGATGGCCTTCGATCACCCGCACGATGTCGGCGTAGACGCGCGGCAGTATGCGTTCCTGCGCGATCTCGTCGCCCATCTCGATGAGCTCGGCCTGACTCTTGCCCGTCACGAACTCGAGCGTCGACTCCCGCGACAGCTCCATGCCACCTTGGTGCTCGCCGCGTAGCCGGAACATCATCTGCCCCCAGCCGAAACGCATGATGTCGCGCACCCGGAACAAATCCTGCTCGTAGGCGCCGCGCGCCAAGAGGAAGAGGCTCGAACCCGGGATCAGCGTCCGGTCGAGGTCGAAGAAGGCCGCCCGTTTCGCGTTCACCACCCTCTCCATTCGGTTATCTCGGCCGCATCCCTGCGCCGGGTTCGAGGCCGCTCGGAGTCGGGCTCGGGATAGCCCAAGTAGATGTAGCCGGCCACCAGTTCACCGTCGGCGAGACCCAGGTGTTCGTGCACCTCGGGGATATGGGCGGCGGGACCCGTACGGAGCATCGCTCCCAGGCCCATGTCGTGTGCGGCCAGCAGCATGTTCTGCATCGCCGCTCCCACCGCATGATGCTCCTCGATCTCCTGGACCTTGGGAAGGTGGTGCTTCGGAGTCTCGATCACCGTCACGATCACCGGCGCGCGCAGGGGCTTGGCGCGCACCGACTCGGGGTCCTTGCCCTCCCGCTCGGCCCCTCTGGCCCACGCCTCTCCCAGCTCCTTGAGAGCTTCGCCCGTCAGCACCACGAAACGCCAGGGCTGCGTGAGGTGATGGGTCGGCGCGCGTACGCCCGCATCGAGGAGGCGCGCGATGCTGGCGGCGTCGGGCCGTTCCTCGGTCACCTTGGGCACCGAGCGGCGAGTCGTTATGGCTTCATAGGTCTCCACCGAGCCGAGGATAAACGGCAGCAGCAGGGAGGCGGCGAGCGGTGGTGTGTCACACTGCTCGCGTGCAACTAGGAGCGATGAACTTCCCGGGTCGGTCGGTGCTCAAGGAGATTCACCGGATCGCGGACGACGGTTTTGACTTCATCGATCTCACCCTCGAGCCGCCGGCCGCCTGGCTCCCCGACGGCAAAGAGGTCGGACGACTGATCGTCGACTTGGGCCTGGGGGCCGTGGGTCACACCGCCTACTACCTGCCGATAGCGTCGCCCTTCAACGAGCTCAAGCGACAGGCGTTCGATCTGTACGTGCGCGGACTCGATTGCTTTGCGGATGCGGGCGTCGAGTTGGTCAACATCCACCCCGACAACCGGGTTCCCTTGCACGGCCCGGAGCGGATGCGCGCCCGTAATGCGGACGCCATTTCGGAGCTGTCCGCGCTGGCTGCGGCGCGCGGCATCAAACTGATGGTCGAGAACATCGACCGCGGCTTTGCGCGCGTCGACGACTTCATTGCGATCTTCGAGCGCGCGCCCGATACCGGGTTTCACCTCGACGTGGCGCACGCGAACCTGCGGCTCGGCCTCGGCCAGTCCAACCACACGCAGGCGTTTCTCGAGGCCTTCTCCGACCGCCTCAGCCACGTGCACGTGAGCGACAACCGCGGCGGAGAGGCCGACCTGCATCTACCCCTCGGAGCGGGCATCATCGACTGGCGCTCGATCGTCCGGGCCCTGAAGCGAGCGAACTACGACGGGACCGTCACCCTCGAGGTCTTCTCGCGCGAGCGCGAATACCTCCGGGCCTCGAGGCGCCTGTGGCTGGAGTGGTGGGCCGAGGTCTGAGCTCGAGGGGTGCGGCGGAAAGTCAAAACCGGGGACCGAGGGCGAAAAGCAAGTCAAAACCGGGCGCCTAAGGGCAGAAACTAGTACTAGTGGTATGGGGATCCTTGCCCGCTGGGCGGGCAGCGATCACCAATCCTCAATAGAAACCGCCCTGATTCGGCCAGATCAGGAGCGGCGCCACTCTCGAGATCTGACTTCGCTCAGCTCAGCGAAGGAGATCCTCCGAAGAAGGCCAGAGCGGGCGCAACCGGCCCACCCCGCACCCGATTTCCCCCTCGACGCCCGGTTTTGCCTTTGATTTTGACTCTCTCCAGAGTCGTTGTGGCTGGTGTTGTTAGTGAGTGTTTTGTAGCCTGTCGCCATGGCTCGGTCTTTCCTGACTCCCGGCGAGGAGGTGGTCCGCACCACCCGCAAGCATCTCTCGGTCCTGGCCCGGCCCGCGCTGGCCACCCTCGTTCTGGTGGCGCTTCTCGGAGCCCTGGGGTGGTTCACGGGCCCCCGGAGCGGCGCCGATGTCGTGGCCCAGGTGTGCGGCGGTCTCGCGGCCCTTCTGATGCTGCGCCTGGCGCTGAGGGTCCGGAGGTGGTCGAGCGAGAGGATCCTCGTCACCGACCGGCGGATCGTGTTCGTGGGGGGCACCATGGCCCGGCGGGTGTCTTCCTGGCCCTACGTCCGTATCCACGACCTGGGGCTGCGCCGTTCGGTTGTCGGACGGCTGCTGGGTTACGGCTCGGTCCTGCTCGAGCCCACCGTCCCCGGGGCCGCCCCGGCGTCCCTCGAGCGGATTCCCGACCCCCAGGGCTTCTACCGGGACGTGATGGAGGCCCTGATGGAGGGCCCGCTGCCCGAGATGGTCGACCTCGACCGGGACCCTCCCGACGAACAATCGATCCGGGCCGCCGACGAGGCCGACACCGGCCCCCTGCCGCGCGTGATCGTCTAAGTATTGAGGGCAATTCGGGCGTCTCCGGGCGACCGACCCTTGCGCGGATACCGCGGATGGTTGTTGCATTGGGCCAACCAGACGGTAGGTTTCCTCGTCTACGATTGAGTGGGTTGAGATCCCGGGAGAACGATTGACCATCAAGCGTCTAGCGCTTCTATTGGCACTCGCCCTGACGGGCTCCCTGGTCGCGCTCTCTCCCGCGGCCGCCCAGGTCTCGACCGCCTCCGCCCCCGAGGTCGCGAGCGACGCAGCCCTTCAATGCACCACCGCGCCGCCCGCGAACCGGGCCAAAGACCTACGCAAGGCGGGCGACTTCGAGGGCAGGGTCCGCTGGTGCGGGGGCCAGGTGCGCGGGCAGGAGGGAATCCCCTCCAACGGCATGGTCATGAGCCCCGACGAGACCGCCAGCCTCGATGTCGATGTCACTCTTCCGGCCGAGGGCGAGGGACCCTTCCCCCTCGTCGTGATGCTTCACGGACTAGGTGGTTCTCGAGACGGCAACTGGAGAGAGGCGGCTGTTTACGCCGCGCGCGGCTATGCGGTACTCGACTACACGGCGCGCGGCTACTGGCAGAACACCTGTGAGGCCGGCACCCAGTCGATCACCGTCAAGGGCGTCAAGAAGCTCTACGAGGACGCGCAGGAGCCGAACTACGCCTGCCGGTCGCAGTTGGCCAGCAACCGCTACGAGATCCGGGACACCCAGCACCTGGCCGGACTTCTGGTCGACGGAACGCTGGTCTCGGGTGTTACGGCCGAGCCCCGCATCGGCGTCATGGGCACCTCCTACGGTGGCGGCCAGGCCTGGATGTTGACGCGCGCCAACACCTGGAGATCGCCCGCGGGCAGCAAGGTAGAGGTCGCAGCGGCGGTTCCGATAATCGGCTGGACCGACCTGCTGGACGCGCTGCTGCCGAACGGCCGCGCGAGCGACGTCAAGTCCTTCAACAAGAAGACCGCAAACCTCAAAGAGAGACTGGCGGAGCGAATCGGGGTTGCGAGGGAGAGCTATCTCAGCACCTTCTTCATCGCCATGTCGAGTGCCGCTGAGTTCAAGCTCCCCGGCTATCTCAATGCTTGGTACGAGGCCGTCCTGGCGGGCGAGCCCTACACCGATCCCAACAACCCGGTCATGGCCGAGGTGGCGCACAAGCTGCTGACCGAGCGCTCCGCGCTCTACATGCGTCCGGGCAAGGCGAAGCCCGCCATCCTCTCGATCCAGGGTTTCAGCGACGGAGTCTTCACCGCCGGTCAGGCTCTGAACATGTACAACCTCCTCAACCGAGGTGCCAAGTCCGGCTATCCGATGAACATGTATTTCGGTGACTACGGACACCCGACGGCTCAAACCAAACCGGCCGAATCAGCCTACGTAGATCGGCTGATCGAGGAGTGGTTCGACTTTTACCTGCGCGGCGAGGGCAAGAAGCCGAGACGTTCGGTGCAGGCGCGCACCACGAGGTGCGACGACGAGAGGCGACCGGGCGTGTTGTACGGCGCCAAGACCTGGTCGGACTTGCAGGAACCGGAAGAGCTCTCGATCGATCTTCCGCTCGAGGGCACGTTGGACACGGACGCGGACGACACCCGGGCACGCGTGATCAAGCCCATCGACACCGATGCGGCCACCAACGGGGTCAACTACACAGGCTGCCGAAGCACGACCGCTTCCCTGGCCGACGGAAACCTCGCGTCGTCGTCTGACACCCTGACTCAACCGCTGACGATGCTCGGTCTCCCGACCGTGGCTCTGAACGCGGCCCCCGAGTTCGAAGACATGTACATCTCGGCTCGGCTCTGGGACGTCGACGGCCGCCGGCGCACGCTCGTGGACCGAGGCGTCTTCCGTCTGCAGAGCGCGAACGAGCAGAGCGCGCTGTTCAAGCTCTTCGGCAACGCCTACACCTTCGCCGAGGGCCATCGGATCGAGCTCGAGCTGACCGCCAACGACTCTCGCAGCTTCCTCGAGTCCAACGCGGACGGAACGATCGACGTTTCCGACGTGACGCTCTCGCTCCCGCTTGCCGATCCGGACGCGCTTCCGCAGCTCGACCGTCAGCGGTAACCCGGCCGTCGAGCGGAGGGCCCCGGCCTCGCTAATCTGGAGGGCATGGCTTCAGGCGTCATCGCGTCCTTCATCGCCGCCCTCGCACTCGCGTTCGCCGAGGGGCTGGGGCGCTTCTATCCCGCGCACAAGACCTGGGTGCGCCTTCGGAGCCTCCACGGGCGGCGGGCCGTTCGGGCGATGCGTGAGCGCTTCGAGGCAACCGCACGTCATCGCCTTCCAAGGATCCTCGCCATCGTGCTGCTGGGGTTGGTGCTGGGCTGGATCGCGAGCGCCAGCCTGCTCGACAAGCGCTGGCACGAAGTCGTGATGGACGTGCTGCCGTACGTCTTCATAGTGGTCGTCATGCTGCGCGCCCCGTCGATCGTTGCGCGCATCGCGGAGCGCATGAAGGAGTACGAGCGCGACGCGGGCGAAGACCCGGAGGTTCCGCTCGTGGACCAGGACGGCGACGGACCCTCGGCCATCGCGCTCTAGGCGCGCCGGAGAATTCGAGTAAGGGTGACCATGGATGATACCCGGCTCTACCTCGTCGCTCCCGCGCGCCTCGCCGCAGGCGAGCTCGCCGCGCTGGTTCCGGAACTCGTCGACGCGGGCGTCGATTTGATTCAGCTGCGCGAGAAGGAGGCGGAGGCGGGCGACGTGTTACGGCTCGCCGATCCCATCCTCGAAGCCTGTCGTGCTGCGAGCGTGCCCTTCATCCTCAACGATCGCCCCGACGTCGCCCTGGCCCTGAAGGCCGACGGGGTTCACGTCGGCCAGAACGACCTTCCGATCGAGTTCGCCCGTCGTTTCCTCGGCGACGGAATCCTCGGACTGTCGACCCATTCCGTGGGCGAG
>JBOGWW010000091.1:0-3684 GCA_050693655.1 Actinomycetota bacterium
TTTCTGCGATGGACCGACTGCGCGCGAAGCTGCGCTCGGAGCTGCTGCGGGCAGCCCGAGCCCACTCGCGAGCGCGCACCCGCCGCCTCCGGCGCCTGCGTCTCGCCGCGCTCGCCGCTGCGCTCACGGCGGCCACAGCCGGCTTGGCCGTGGCCGCAGTCGGTCCCGGGGCCGACGTCGACTACGAGTGTCCGGCGGCGGAGAGACAGCACGAAGGCTCCGAAATCGAGGTGGGGCCTCCTGTCGTTGGCCCCGGAGCCCCCGAGACCGTCGAGCCAGAGGAGCCGGGGGTCAACCCGGGCAACCCGTGCGACTGAGGGGGGACCTTCCCCTCTCGGCCAGGGCCTTCAGGAGCAGCGAACCCTGTACGCGCTAGGAGCAGACTTTCGCGCTCACCCAGTGTCGCCATAGGCGTCGTGGTAGTTCCACCACTGATAGGGCGGGGTTTGCGGATAGCCCTCGGGCGAGTCCTCCCACTCCTCCTGGCGACCCAAGGCAGTGATGTCGAGATAGGTCCAGGTGTTCCCCATCACCTCGTCGCCGCGGGCATCGATGAAGTAGGTGCGGAAGACCCCATCGCCATCGCGAATGAAGGCGTTGGTCCCGTGCCACTCGCCCACATCAAAATCGGCATCGAAGTCGTCGGTGAGCGTGTACCAGGGGACTTCCCAGCCCATGCGCTCCTTCAGGCCCTGGATCTCGGCCTGAGGTGCGCGCGAGACGAACGCGAGCGTTGTATCGCGCGCATTCAGGTGGGCCGGGTGCGCAATCTGGTCGCCGACGAAGGAGCAGCCGACGCAGGCCCGCTCCGGGTACGAGCCGCCCCCCTCCGCGTAAGTGGTGATTTCTGGCCCGTAGAAGTAGCGATACACGATGAGCTGGCGTCGCCCCTCGAACAGGTCCACCAGGCTGGCCGGGCCGTTCGGTCCTTCGAAGCGGTAGTCCTTCTCAACCGCCATCCACGGCATCCGGCAGCGCTGTGCGGCTAGTGCGTCGCGCGCCCGCGTCAGCTCCTTCTCCTTTACCAGCAGCTTCTGTCGCGCGGTCGCCCAGTCCTCCGGCGACACGATCGGGGGTGTTTTCATGACAGACCTCCTCTTCCTTACGCCTCATGCCGACGAGTTTGCCGGGTCGAGTCCTAGTTCGGAATCGCCCATAATCTCTTCTGACCGTTCGGAGGTCCGGAACTCATCGCCGAGCCGAGCATATGGACGCACTCTCTTACTCCCTCCACGATACGGAGCCATGCCTACGTCTTCCAGGCCCCCAGGAGCTTCTCGACGCCGAACGAGAAGGAGTCCCTGACAGAATTTAGTGGGCTCGTCGAGGAAAGAAGGATCAAGCCCGTCGTGGGCAAAGGCCTTCCCGCTCGACTAAGGCTCAGCCTGACCTCAGACGAGGTGGATGCCCAGCAACACGATCCAGCTCCAGTACACGAGGATGAGGGCGCGTTGCACCAGCCCGGTGTTGGCCGCGTCCCTCTGGTACGAAGGAGCCGTCCAGATGGTCAAAGCGAGGCCGGCGACCGCAGCGAGCACCGTCTAAATCCGCCAGGGACCATCGAGGCTGCCCGCCAGGGTTAGGCAGGCCCCGAAGATCGCGGAGAAGGCGACCGGGCCTCCGATCACGCCGTGAAGCTGATGGTGCTGGGACACCTTGTCCGAAGTCCGCTCTGGGGCTCCGGGTGGATAGCCGCGTTGCGGATCCGGAAGGAACACGCCGGCGGCGATCATTCCGAGCCCGAAGATCGCAAGCAGGACCGCCGCCACAGGAGTGTCTAGGGTCTGGTTGACGCCGGCTGCGAAAGCGAGCATTCCCACTCCCATCTGCAGGAAGTTGGCGATCTGAGTCCAGCCACGGTCACCTAAGGACAGCTCGCTGCCCGTGTGATAGGCGGGGTGGTATCCCGGCCGGAGCGCACCTTCGATGAGCAGCACGGCAACGAACACCACGGCCGCGACCACCCCAACGATTAGCAGGGTCCCGGTCACGCAACGACCCTCCTCTCCCAAGCTCGGATGGTCAAGTTGCTCCAATCGACTCCGGTCTCGTCACTGCACCGCCCTGCATTGGCTGCGGATCACGGGTCTTGTGCGTCAGCACGAATACAGGCATCCGAAAGGGCGGGGGGTCACCCCAGGGCCCCACCCCGAGATCGAACATTCGCCTACCCAAAAGAATCGCTCCAGTGGTCGCGTAGACCTCCTCACGGATCTCCGCATCCGCCTCGGTCTTCTCCGAGAACATCCAGTCGTGAAGCCGCTCGCCCTCATCACCGAGTGGATTGCTAGCTCCCACGTTTGGTCCAGTGACGAAACCATCCAGCGACACCGAGATCTCCGACGTGACCTTGCTCATCGCCACCTTCCTTAGGACGCCTCCACTCTGTAATAGGACGCCGCGGAGGACCAAGACTCATCGCGGGGAGGAACTCCCGGAATCCGGCCAACCCGACGGAGGCCGGGCTCCCGCCTGCGCCGGGCGAGCGATGAGTCTTGGCGCCGTGTCCGGTCTATATGAAGGAGCCGTCGAGAAAGGACATGCAATGATCGAGGCCACGGCGCAAACCCTAGAGGTGCCCGGCGCCACTTTGACCTATGACGTTCGGCGGAACGAAGCGAGCAGCGAGCCGGTCCTGCTGCTGATCGCGTCCCCAATGGGTGCCGCCGGATTCACGACGCTGTCGAAGCACTTCACCGACCGCACGGTGGTGACCTACGATCCCCGCGAGTCCGAGCGCAGCGTCCGGACCGACGGCGCCACGCAATCCACCCCCGACGAGCACGGCAACGATCTCCATCGACTCATCTCATCACTCGACGGCGGATCGGTTGACATCTTCGCCAGCAGCGGTGGCGCGGTGAACGCACTCGTTCTCGTCGCAAAGCATCCGGAAATGGTCCGAACGCTCGTGGCCGCACGAGCCCCCGGCTGTCACCGCGCTGCCCGACCGCGATGCTGCGCTAGCCGCGGCACGGGCCGTCCACGAGACCTACTTGCGCAGCGGATTTGGTTCGGGCATGGCCCACTTCATCGCGCCCATCACGCACAAGGGCGAGATCCCCGCCGATTTCGCCGATCGGCCCGCTCCAGATCCGGCCCTGTTCGGTCTGCCCTCCGAGGACGACGGAAGTCGAGACGAGCCGCTCATGGGCCAAAACATCATCTCGGGATCGCAATACTCGCTCGACTTCGACGCCCTTCGCGCGGTATCCACCCACATCGTCCTTGCTGCCGGCGTCGAGTCCCAGGGCGAGTTGGCTCATCGCGGTGCGCATGCAGTTGCAGAAGGCTCGGGCAGACCCCGGTAATGTTCCCGAGTGACCATGGTGGCTTCCTCGGCGGAGAGTATGAACAGACGGGCGACCCGGACGCGTTTGCCGTGAAGCTGCGGGACCTCCTCTCCGAGCGCTGATGATCCAATCGGTATGACGCAGAACGGACGAGCCGAAGAAATCGTCGTGATCGAGGACCGCGAGGTCAGGCTCAGCAATCCGGACAAAATCCTCTTTCCAGAACGGGGTGAAACGAAGCTCGACCTCGTCAGACACTATCTGCGATTCGCAGAACAAGTCATGGGAACCTTGGGCGGCCGGCCTCTGCTTATGCAGCGCTTCCCGCATGGCGCGATGGGTTCGTCCTTCTACCAGAAGCGCGTGCCCGGCTCCGCTCCGTCATGGCTGC
>JBOGWW010000092.1:0-2516 GCA_050693655.1 Actinomycetota bacterium
AAGACGAAGATGTTGTCGACCGAGAGACTCTTCTCGATCAGGTACCCGGTGATGTACTCGGTTGCGAGGGTGCCGCCCTCGAGCCACCAGATGACGCCGCCGAAGCTCGTTCCCATGGCGACCCATACCAGGCTCCACATGGTCGCTTCCTTGACCGTGACGGCGTGATGGTCTCGGTGCAGGAAGAGGTCGATGCCTAACATCGCGATGATGAAGGCGACGAAGGCGATCCATGCCCAGGTTGGTACGTCCACTCTCTATTACCTCCGGCTATCCCACTGGTACCCGACAGCCGAAGGTCTCTCCCGCCTTGTCGAGGCCGGCGCACCGGGCCCTGTCGCTCATGGGCCGTCGTGACGATGTCGCCCGTTCGGGGGTACTCCCCTTCGGAGTGGTTCCACGCTAGCAGATACCCACCACTGGTCCCGGCTAAAGCAGTGAACCGGTCGAGCGGGGAGCGCTAAGGGGCGGGAGGAGGCTCGGCTTCGGCACCGTCCAGCAGGTGCTCGTGGGCGTCCTCGAAGGTTCCGAACATCAGATCCTCGGCCATCTCGATCAGCGCTTCGGCAGCCAGGCACAGAGGAGCTTCCTTGTGTCCTCCCGCCAGCTCCATGAAGGTGTCCTCGATGGCCTTCTGGAACTAGAAGTCGTAGTTCCACAGCGTCCGGACGAAGTTGTTCCGGATCGCACCCTCGTCGACCAGCTTGGTCGTTCGGCTCTTCTCGACGACCGAAGTCATCAGCAGACCGGTTTCGAGCACGGCTCGCATCTTGGCCCTGAGGTAGTCGCATACGAATTCCCAGTCGTTCGAGGCAAGCGTGTCGTAGTAGGGGCAGAGCATTTCATGATCGGCGGGATCGAACTCGTCGATGATGGCGTTTATACGCTGCTGCTCTTGAGCCGTGAAGGTGATGTCTGGCATATGCCCTCTGTTGACATCATCGGAACGTAAACAGGAGGGACACAAGGGGGAAGAGGCACTTTGCGACAACTACTTAGCGTTACCGTCGCCTCTCAAGCTCCGGACGAGGTTCGGTAATTCCGAAATCTGGTCTTTGGACATATATGCGTCCGCCCAGGTCGGTTCGTCCTCGAGATAGCCGGAGAACACGACGATGCGGGCCTCGGGCGCGACGTGGCGGAGCACGTTGGCCGTCTGCTCGGCACTCAGACCCGGCATGCGGAAGTCGAGGATGATCACGTCGGGCTGATCTTCCCCCGCACGCCACACCGCCTCCGAACCGTTGGCGGCCTCGCCCACCACCTCGAAGCCCTCTGATTCGAACAGCGATACCAGGGCGAACCTCATCTCCTCGTAGTCGTCGACGACGAGGATGCGCTGGCTGATGGTGGAGCTCACGCCCGACATGCTAATCCTCAGACCCCCGCTGAGAGTCGAAGGTTGCACGCGGATCGCGCGCGGAGGCGCGGCCCGCAAGCAGGAGCGAGAAACGCAGCGCGACCGACCCGATGGTTCCCAGCAGCGCGGAGGCGACGCGGCCCGATCTGGACTTGCCCGTGAGCGTGTCCACCGCGAGGCTCCCGATGGTCAGGACGGTGGACGCCTTCCACAGGGTCCCCGAGACTCCCCGCTCGAAGGGGCGGCCCACGCCAGCGACGCGCCCGCTCTCCTTCTCGACGGCCACGACCAGCGCCAGCTCCGAGAGCTGGGCGAGGGTCCCGAGCCGGCGAACCGCGGTGAGCTCCTCCTCGTCGAAGTCGCCCATCTCGATTAGCGAGCAGGCCGATCCCGTCGCCGATGCCACGAACAGCAGGGGCAGGGTCCGGCGAGTCTCTTTCCACACCGGCACCGCGGTTCCCGAGAGCAGAACGGCCGTGTAACCGCTGAGGGGGAGGCCTACTGCTCCCGCCCCCAGGCCCGCCAGGTCTCCGAGTCGCCGCAGTCCCTTCAGGCGCGAGGTGAGCGCCGCGGCGAAGGACAGACCGCTTGCGGTCGCAAGGATCCACGAGCCCAGGTTGAGCGGCGAGCGCGGCTTGAACACTCGGAGCATGTTGAGAAAGCGCTCTGGGCGCCCCAGATCGCTGATCAGCAAGCAGGAACCCGCGAGGGTGCCGGCGGCGGCGATGTCGCGACACCTCCGGACCAAGCGCGTCGAATCCTCGCCGTCGAGCACCTGCAGGACCGCTCCCAGGGTCGCGGCCGCCCCTGCGGCGCCACCGACGTAGAAGTAGGCCGGTACCTCCCAGGTCCACACCGGTTCTTTGATCGCAGGAAGGTCGTAGTAGGTGATGGTGTCCGGTGTCTGGGTGCTTCGGGAGAGCTCGTCGCTCATCGCGCGATCTTGCCCGACAGGACGGCCGCCGTCGTCGCCACGAGCAACGCGGCCGCGGCCGCGGCGAGGGACCGCCACGACTGCTCGATATAGGTGTCGGGCGCGGCCGGCTCGGGCGGCAGGTTGTACACCTCGGGTTCGTCCACCAGCAGGAAGAACGCGTTGAGTCCCTGCGTCCCGGGTTGCTCGGTCGCGTCGGCTCCGTAGAGGTAGGCCTCGCCC
>JBOGWW010000093.1:0-14750 GCA_050693655.1 Actinomycetota bacterium
GCTCCCCACGTGGGTGGGCATGGTCAACTCCCTCAGCCCGTAGATTCCGTTCAGCCGGCCGTAACCCGACTGCCCCGTACCGCCCCACGGCGCCCAGGGCACCGCCGCCGCCTCCGCGTGGCAGTTGATGGTCACGGTGCCTGAGCGCACCCGCGATGCGATGCGTCTCGCCCGCGCTCGATCGGCACTCCAGACCGAGGCCGACAGATTGACGCCCTCCTCGTTGGCTCGCCGAATCGCTTCGTCGTCGTCGCGCACTCTCACCAGCGGCAGAAGGGGTCCGAAGGTCTCCTCCGCGAAGACCGCCATCTCCTCGGTGCGGCCCTCGATCACCGTGGGGTAAGCCCACAGCGTCCCGTTCGCGTTGGGCTTTCCCACCTCGGGACCTCCGGCGACCACGCGGGCCCCCTTGTCGACCGCGTCGGCGATGTGCCGGGTGAAGGTTTCGAGCTGGCGCGGCGTGGTCATCGAGCCGATATCGCCGCGGCCGTCCTGGCGCAGGCGGGACAGCTTGGCGGCCAGCGCGGCCTCGAAATCGTCCGCGATCTCGTCGGCCACGTAGGCCCGTTCGATTGCCGTGCAGGTCTGTCCCGCGTTGAGAAAGGCGCCCCACAGCACGCCGGAGGCGGCAAGGTCGAGATCCGCGTCCTCGCACACGATGGCGGCGTCTTGTCCGCCCAGCTCCATCACGACGGGGGTTAGATGCTTGGCCGCGGCTCCGGCGATACGGCGCCCTGTGGCGGAGGAACCGATGAAGCACAGCTTGTCGCACGGAGCATCGACGAGAGCCTCCCCCACGTCGGCTCCGCCCTGCACCACCGTCGCCACTCCCGATGGAAGCGACTCGAGCACCTCCCGGATGCGTTCGCCGACACCGGGGGTCACCTCCGAGGGCTTGAGCACCACCGTGTTGCCGGCCAGTAGGGCGGGAACCAAACCCATGAACGACAAGAAGAACGGGTAGTTCCAGGGCGCGATGCAGCCGACCACACCGAAGGGCCGGTGCTCGACGCGCGAGGTCAGACCCGCCATCGGTCCCACGATTCTCCCGGGCCGGTCGTCTCGCAGCCACCTCGGCGCCATGCGCTCCATGTACTGCAGGCCCAGCACCGCGGGCATGATGTCGTGCGCGAGGGCTTCGGAGCGAGGCTTCCCACACTCCTGTGCGATGGTCTCGACGATGTGGTCGAGATGTCGATATATGGCGTGGCGCACTCCACTTAGGTGACGCGCTCGGCCCCGTGGCGCGATCGCCCCCCACTCCGGTTGCACCTTGCGAGCGGCGTCGACGAGGCCACCTATCTCCGAGGGGTTGGTGGCGCTGATCTCGCCCAGACTCTCGCCGGTCTGGGGATTGGACGACTTCAACGTCGCCGACTTCGATGCCCTGGCCTTGGTCTTCGTCCGTGCCATAGCAACTGTCACTTCCTCGCTTCGCTCGTCCGTCCTGGGACCTTCAGACTAGCGCCGGCGGTCGAAGCGCTACGCGAGCGGCTTGTGGCGCCAGCAGCTGACGATGTGGTCGTTGACCATCCCCGTTGCCTGCATATGCGCGTAGCAGATCGTCGGTCCGACGAACTTGAACCCGAGGCGCTTCAGATCCTTGCTCATGGCCCTCGAGGCGTCGGTTTCGGCAGGCAGATCGTCCAGGTTCTTGTAGCGGTTGACCACGGGCTCGCCGCCGACGAATTTCCAGATGTAGTCGCTGAAACTCCCCTCGGAATCGCGCACCGCCAGGAAAGCTTGAGCGTTCGCCACCGCCGCGTTCATCTTCATGCGATTGCGAATCAAGCCCGAGTTGAGGAGCAGGCTCTCGACTTTCGTCTCGTCGTAACGGGCGATCTTCTCCGGATCGAAGCCGTCGAGCGCCTCTCGGTAGTTGGCGCGCTTGTTCAGCACGGTCGACCACGACAGCCCCGCCTGCACTCCCTCGAGCACGAGGAACTCGAACTGTCCCCGGTCGTCTCGCAGAGGCACACCCCATTCGGTGTCGTGGTAGTCGCTCATGAGGGCCGACGGCAGAGCCCAGTCACAGCGCACGAGATCGTCGGAGCTGCTTCCGCCGGTGTAAGGCGGCATGAGCGTCACCTCGTCCCCGTCCGCGAGCCCGCGCTCGAGTCCGGCCCGCTCCCCGTTCACCAGCAGCACGTACACGAGCCGCTCGGGCGCGCCGAGACAATGCACCAGGTCGGCCACGGCCGCCTCGTCGTCGAGCTCGAGGGTTGCTCGATTGCCCTCCGCGTCCTCGGGCAGGAACTCGCGCATCTGGCCGAAGCAAACCGCGCTGACCTTCAATGTGTCCCTCCTGCCGAGCCGACGGTGACGGTGACGCAAGCCTATTGCCGTCGTACGGTCGTCACCATCCCCCTCACGAGAAACGCCGCCCCGAGGGGGCGGCGTTCTCCGGCAATTGGGCTCTATCGAGACGAAACCTACTTCTCGATGGGAACCCCCACCAGGCTGCCGTATTCGGTCCAGCTCCCGTCGTAGTTCTTGACGTCGGAGAAGCCGAGAAGCTCGGTCAGCACGAACCAGCTGTGGCTCGAGCGTTCCCCGATGCGGCAGTAGGCCACCACGTCCTTGTCCGGTGTGATGCCCTCGGCCTCATAGAGCTTCGCGAGCTCGTCGGCGGACTTGAAGGTGCCGTCGTCGTTCACCGTCTTGGACCAGGTGATGTTGGCCGCCCCCGGGATGTGGCCCGGAACCTGGGCCTGCTCCTGGGGCAGGTGCGGCGGCGCCAGTAGCTCGCCTCGGAACTCCTCGGGCGAACGCACGTCGACCCAGGATCCACCAGAGTCCACCCGCTTGGTGACCTCGTCGCGAAAGATTCTCACCTCGGGACGCTCCGAGCCGGTGGAGAAGCTGGTGGTGCTGCGACTGGGCTCGTCCTCGCTCAATAGGCGCGATTCGAGCTCCCACTTCTTGCGCCCACCGTCGAGCAGCTTCAGGTCGTCCACGCCCCGGTATTTGAGCAGCCAGTAGGCGTAGGTCGCGAACCAGTTGTTGTTGCCGGAGTAGAGCACGATGGTTTGGTCGTTGCCGATGCCCTTGTCGCCCAGCAGCTTGGCGAGCTGCTCCGAGCTGATGAACTCGCGCCGCGGCAGGTCGTGAAGCTCGGTCTCCCAGTTGATGGCGATCGCACCCGGGATGTGACCCTTGGTGTACGCCGTCGTGTCCTCGTCGACCTCGACGATTGCGATGCCGTCGTTGTCGAGATTCGATTCAAGCCAGTCCGTGGTGACCAGCACGTCGGGATTTGCATAATCGGCCATCTACATCTCCTCCTCGAAGCCAGCTTCTCTCTTGCGTTCTACAAGCTCTCGAATGCGTTGCAGCTGCGTCTGGGCGTCGGCGAGCATCCTCTCGAGGACTCGCACTTGGACCTCGACCTCACCATGTTGTTCCCGCTGCCTGGTGGCCGCCTCGACGTCGACTCCCGCCTCGGCCAGGGCACCCGCCTCTCCCTCCCAGGTGAAATACACCTTGGCCGGACGGCCCTTGTTGCGGCGGCGCGTCTCGGTCATCAGGAAACCGGCCTCCACCATCAGGTCGAGGTGCGCCCGGGCCACGTTGGGATGGATCTTGAAGGAGTCGGCGATCTCCTTGACCGTCTTGGGACCGCTGCGGAGCAGCATCGCCAGGATCGCCGCCCGGGTGGGAAGCGAGAGGACCTTGGCGGTCCTGGTGGCGGCGTCATCGCCGAGTTCCGTCATCCCGACTTGACTACCACAGCCTACAAACGTTTAGCAAGTTGTGAATAGTGCAAAAGTCCCAAACCTCAGCGCGCCCCGTCCACCAGCTTGCGGCCCTCGAGGGGTTCGGCGAGCTCGATCTGGAACACCTTGTAGACCGCCTGTTCGGTGCAGACCTCGACCTCGGGGTTGCGGCCCGTGAACAGGTTCACGGTGATCCTCTCGGCCTCGTAGGTGAGGCGGGCGTGGTCCACGCCACCGCACTCCTCGATTCCGTCCCAGAAATAGATGTCCAGGGCCTCGCCGGAGTCGATTACCTCGACCTTCTCGTAGCGGTGCGCCCCGACGTCGACGAGTCCGTCCTGAGCCATGACGCGCTGGGCCTCGAGCTCGCCGGTACCGCCTCCCGGATCCGGGCTGGACGAGACGGGGGGGTTGGGATCCCCGGGCGCGGCCGGGTCGCCGCCCCCATTGGAGGTCGCCTCGCCGCAGGCCATCGCCAGCACGCCGAGCAGCAGGACGAGTACGGCGATCGCCGCTCTCCGCATGGCTCCACTCCCTCTCTCCATCTCCGATTGCGAACCTGGGTCCTTGGACATTGCCACGACCCCGAATGGTTCCCGCAGCGGCGCCGGAGGGGAGAGTGAGCGGCTCTCCGGCTGCCTGCGACGATCCGGTTTGGGTCTTCGCCAAGCCCAAAGGCGAAGGCGGCGCCGAAGAGGAGAGGGGCGGCTCCTCGGGCCCTCGCGCCCGTTCGGATGGTACCTCACGACCTCCTTTCCATCTGGGTGCCGCTGGGCGGCAGCGATATGGCAAAGGTGTCGAGATTCGCTCGTCCGGGACTAAGTATGCGAAATCACAATCGGGAGGTGGTAGTGAGGCCGCAAACTTGCCGAGAGTCAGTCTCAGCGGCCCCGAAAAGCCCGCCACCGACCAAATTCCCTCGTCGCTGCCGGTTTTCTGCCGATCGACTTCCCGGCCCGAGACCACGCCAGCCCCCCTCGCAGCCATTAGCCCGTTTCATGAACACGAGGTCGAAGGCCATCCATATCGTCTTCGAGAAAGGGTAAAAGAGCACGGGGAAGATGAGGTTGGTCGCCACGCCGATTACTACCAGCAGGACCCAGTCGATGTCGGGCGCCATTGCGATGATGGCCACGATGAACAGCACCAGGAACAACCCCTCCGTGACCGCGGTGTTCATGATCACCGCCCCCACCCAGTAGCCCTCCTCGCGGGAGAACCGGTACCCGCAGCGGGAGCATGCGTCCTTCAGCTTGAAGTAGCTCGAGAAGATCTTGCGGTTCCCGCAGATCGGGCAGGACCGCTTGAGGCCGCGCGCCAGGGTCTTCTTGGGATCGTGTGTGGGGGGATCGCTCAGTCCTTGTCCGATTCCTCGAACGCCTCGAGCAGGGTGTTCCAGCCCAGCAGGGCGCACTTGATGCGCACGGGATACTTGACGACGCCCTTCAAAGCCACCAGATCGCCCAGCGTATCCGGGTCGCCCTCCTCCTCGCCGGCCATCATGCGCTTGATGGTCTCGGCCATTTCACCCGCGTCCTTGACCGTCAGACCCTGAACCTTGTCGGTCATCATCGAAGCGCTCGCCATACTGATCGAGCATCCCTTGCCGTCGAAAGCGATGCCCTCAACGTTCTCGCCATCGAACTTCACAAAGAGTTCGATCTCGTCTCCGCACAGCGGGTTGTTTCGTTCGAGAGCAACATCGTGGGGATCGAGCTGTCCCTTGTTCCGAGGGGCCCGGTAGTGATCGAGGATGACCTCCTTGTACAGCTCCTCAAGGCTCAGTCGAACCACCCTTTCGCTTTATCAAGCGCCTCTACGAGCGCATCGATCTCGTCGGGCGTGTTGTAGACGTAAAACGACGCCCGCGCCGTGGCCGGAACGCCGAGCACCCGCATGAGCGGCTGCGCACAGTGATGTCCCGCCCGGATGCAGAGACCCTCCTGGTCGAGGATCGTGGCCATGTCGTGAGGGTGAACCTCGTCCAGGTTGAACGATGTCACTCCCCCACGAATCGAGGTGTCCTTGGGTCCGTAGACCACCGCTCCCGCGTCCTCGAGCTTGGAGATCCCGTAAGCGACCATCTCTTTCTCGTGAGCCCGCACATTGTCCATGCCGAGGCCCTCCAGATACTCGACCGCGGCTCCCATACCCACCGCCTGAGCGATATTCGGGGTTCCGGCTTCGAATTTGTGCGGCACCTCCGCCCAGGTCGCGTGATCGGGGAAGACCTCGCGGATCATCTCGCCGCCACCCTGGAAGGGGGGCATGGACTCGAGCAGATCGAGCCGGCCGTAAAGAGCGCCCGCACCGGTTGGGCCGAGCATCTTGTGGGAGCTGTAGGCGAGAAAGTCCACGTCCAGTTCGTTGACGTCGATCGGCACGTGCGGAGCCGCCTGCGCCGCATCCACGACGATACGAGCGCCGACCGCGTGCGCCGCATCGGCGAGCGCGCGCACCGGGTTGATCGTGCCCAGCACGTTTGACATCAACGAGACCGCTACGACCTTGGTCCGCTCGGTGACGTACTCCTCGAGCAGGTCCATCCGGAGCTTGCCCTCATCATCCACCGGCAGATGACGCAGGCTGGCGCCGGCTTCCTGAGCCAGGAGCTGCCACGGGACGAGGTTGCTGTGGTGCTCCATCTCCGTAACGAGGATCTCGTCGCCCTCGCTGACGTTGGCGCGCGCCCAGGTGAAGCGAACGAGGTTGATGCCCTCGGTGGTGCCGCGCGTGAAGATGATCGAGCGCGGGTCGCGCGCACCCACGAAACGAGCACAGGCCGCCCGCGCGCCCTCGTAGGCCGCGGTGGCGCGTTCGCTCAACTCGTAAACCCCGCGATGGACGTTGGCGTACTCGGTCTCGTAGAACCGCACCATCCGATCGACGACGGGACGAGGCTTCTGCGAAGAAGAAGCCGAGTCCAGGTAGATCAACGGCTTCCCGTGGACCTGCGTCTCGAAGATCGGAAAGTCTTTGCGGAGAGACTCGACATCTAACGTCATGGTGTCACCTTCTTGTCGGCTTGCTCGGCCGGGCTTGATCAAACGCGAACCTCGGCCCCCTCGACCTCGGCCAGTTCCTCCTCGGAGAGGCCGAGTTCCTTCGCCAGTCCAGCGTACCCCTCGGCCTCGAGTTGCTCGGCGAGTTCGAATCCTCCCGACCTGGCGACCTTGCCCCCTATGAGGACGTGCACCCTCGAGGGGCTGATGTAGTTCAGGAGCCGCTGGTAGTGGGTGATGAGCACGATGCCCACCTCGTCGGTAGCCAGCTTGTTGACCCCCGCGCTCACGTGCTTGAGGGCATCGATATCGAGCCCGGAGTCGGTCTCGTCCATGATCGCGAGCTCGGGCTTGAGGACGGCCATCTGCAGGATCTCGTTGCGCTTCTTCTCGCCGCCGGAGAAGCCCTGGTTGACGTAGCGGTCCACGAGCTCGCTCGGGATCTCGAGCAGGTCGATCTTCTCCTGCAAGTACATCCGGAACTGCATCGCGCTCTTCTGATCCTCGGGGTGCACCGCGTTGTAGGCGGTGCGAAGGAAGTTGACGACGCTCACGCCCGGAACCTCTGTCGGGTACTGGAAGGCGAGAAAGATCCCCTCCTGGGCCCGCTCGTCGGGAGCGAGTTCGAGGATGTTCTTGCCTCTGTAGTGCACCTTTCCACCGGTTACCTCGTAACCGGGCCGGCCCGTCAACACGTAGGCGAGAGTCGACTTCCCGGAACCGTTCGGTCCCATGAGGGCATGGATCTCGCCCTTGTCGACGGTCAGGTCGATGCCCTTGAGAATCTCGCGACCCTCGACCTCCACGTGCAGGTCCTCGATGTGAAGCAGTTGGTCTGCCATGTCGTCATTCACTCCCTTGACTATTTCTCGGAGGGCCGACCAACACCAGGTCTCCCTCGATCTTGACCTCGTAGGATGGTTCCGGCCGCGTGGCCGGCAGGATGCGAACGCCCCCGTCGACGACGTTGAAGCGGGAGCCGTGGAGCGGACACTCGACCTCGAGCTCCTCGGGCTCGAAGTCGCCCTCCGTGAGATAGGCCTCCTCGTGTGTGCAGATGTCACCGATCGCGTAGACGTTTCCGCCCACCCGATAGAGACCGACGAGGTCGCCTCGCACCACCACTTGCTTGACCCCGGGGTCGGGGATCTCATCGAGCTTCGCCACGGTTTCGAAGGATGCCATCAGCTTGCCACCTCGAGTCGCTGTCCGCCCTCGACCTTCTTGGCAATCGCCTGGGCCAGCTCCTCGCGCAGCTCGGGTACGCGAATGCGGTCGAGCACGTCGCCGAAGAATCCGAACACCACCAGCTTCTGAGCCGTGATCCGGTCGATCCCGCGGCTCATCAGATAGAAGATGTGCTCCTCCTCGACCGGTGCGACCGTGGCTCCGTGCGTGCACCGCACCTCGTTCGCTTCGATCTCGAGCTGTGGGATCGAGCGCGCCACGGCCCTATCGGACAACACGACGTTGCGGTTCGCCTGATAGGCGTCGGTGCCCTGAGCGCCCCTCGCCACCTTGATGAGTCCCGAGTACTCCGAACGTGAGACCTCCTTTAGCGCACCCTTGTACAGGAGGTCCGAGGTCGTGTTCGGAACCGCGTGACTCTGCAGGGTGCGTTGCGCGAAGTGCTGATCCGTGTCGGCAAAGTAGAGTCCGAGCATCTCCGAGAACGAGCCCTCGCCCGTGAGCACGGACTCGACCTGGGCTCGAGCAAACGCGGAGCCGAGCTGAACGGCCAGGCTTCGCACCGTGGAGTCTCTGTGACCGGTGAACCGCTGGGTCTGGAAGTGATGCACGTTGCGGCCCCACTCTTGTAGCGAGATGTAGTTCACGGTTGCGCCTCTGCCGGCGGTGACCTCGACCACGCTCGAGCAGAGTGACGGCTTCTCCTGGCTCTCCGAGCGGAAGCGGTCGACGAAGGTCGCCTTTGCGTTGTCGCCGACCACGATGGTCGTGTGAGGGAAGGTCGATCCCCCACCCGCGACATCTCTAAAGACCTCGTACGGCACCTCGACCTCGATACCACCCGGCACGTAGACGATGATCCCGTCCGACAGGAAAGCCCCGTGCAGCGCCGTGAACTTGTGCTCGTCGATGGGCACGTCGGTGAAGAAGTGCTCCTTCAGGAGCTCGGGGTGATCGGTGGTCGCGGTCTGGTAGTCGGCGATGACCACGCCCCTGCTCGCCAGACCGTCGGCGACCTGGGGGGCGCTCTGCGCCGGCGTGGGAGCGTCGAAGAGAGAGAAATCGAAACGGCGCACGTCCGTGTAGCGCCACTCCTCGCCCTTGGGATCGGGAAGCTCGAGCTTTTCGAACATCTCGAAGGCCTGCTGCCGCCGCTCGGCCAGCCAGGACGGCTCGCCGAGATCGGTCGACAGCGCGGTGACCGCGTCTCTCGTCAGCTTCTGAGTCATGGGTGGAAACTTCACTCCTTGGAGTCGATCGGCGGAGTCGACCGCGCCGGGACCGATCGCCTGCTGGGGGGCTGTGAAACCTTTCACTATCCTAACAGGGAAACCTCCGCTCACTTAGGGCAGCCTAACAAAGCGTTTACCCTGCTCAGATGGTTAAACGCTCTCCGGCACCGGTGACTTCCCAAGCCCGGTTGGGCCTTGCGGCGATCGCCCTGGCGGCCGCGCTGTGGGCGCTGGGGGCGGTCGTGGCCGCGAGCCTGTTCGAGGACGGCGTGGCGCCCCTGGAGCTGGCCGAGGCCCGCTCGGTCGTCTCGGCCCTAGGGCTGGCCCTGATACCGGCGTCCTGGCGACGACCGCTGCTGCTCCCCTCGCCGGCGGTGCGGCGGAGCCTGGTCCTGCTCGGCGTCTGCATCGGACTGGTAAATGCCGTCTACTACGTGGCCATCGACCGCTTGCCCGTGGCCGTCGCCCTGGTGCTCCAGTACACCGCCCCGGCGCTGGTGGTCGTCTACACCGCGATCCGGCTCCGGACAAGGCCTCGCAAGGAGGTCGCGGTGGCGGTGCTCCTGGCGCTCGCGGGCGTCGCCCTGGTCTCGGGCCTGCTCGGAACCGAGCTCGCTTCGGTCGACGTCCTCGGAGTCATCATGGGCCTCGCGTCGGCCGTCCTGTTCGCCTCCTACACGCTCGTAGGCGAGAGTGTGACCCGCGCCTACGGTCCCCTCGGAGCCATGTTCCGAGCCTTCGCCCTCGCCGGCGCGCTGTGGATCTGCTGGCAGTCCTTCAACGGCTTCCCGCACGAGCTGTTCGCAGCCGCGAATCTGCCCCGGGTGATCCTCATCGGGGTGGGGGCGACGCTGACTCCCTTCCTTCTGTATCTCTGGGGGGTCGAGCGGGTGAAGGCCGAGCGCGCCGCCATCGCCGCCACGCTCGAACCGGTGCTCGGCGCGCTCGTCGCGTGGATCCTCTTGGATCAAAGCCTCGAGATCGTGCAGATGACCGGCGGGGCGCTCGTGCTCGCGGCGGTCATCCTGATCCAGACTGGACGCGCGCGGCCGGTGCTTACGCCCGAACTCTAGGACCGCTCGTTTCACCTATCCCAGTGCCAGTTCGGCCAGGCGTTTGCCGATTAGCGGAGCGAACTTGAAGCCGTGGCCGCTGCAGGGGGAACCGACCACGATTGGACCGTGGCGCTCGAGTACGAAGTGCTCGTCCGGGGTGTTGGTGTAGATGCAGGTCTCGGCGTGGGCGGGAGTGGGGTCCGCTCCGGGGAAACGCCGGGCCACCCAAGCCGAGATGCGTTCGACCGAATCCATGTTCACCTCTCCCGGTTGCTCTGGATCCGTGGCGGGACCCGCGATGTGCTCGCCCGCTTTGAGCCCGAAGCCGGGCGCCGGCAGCGCATAGATAGACGGTTGGCTCCACTCCACCAGTGTCGGTGCCGACTCCGCGATCGAGAAGTACGAGATCGTCTCGCGGGTCGGCTTGACGTCGAGCGTTACCCTCGCCGTCGCCAGCAACTTTGCGGCCCAGCCCCCCGCGGTGACGACCGCGACCGCCCCGTGAAAGCTCTTTGCCTCGCAATGCACCGCGACGCCGTCCTCGGTGAGCTCGAGAGAGTCGGCGCGCGTGTTGCCGTGGACGCGGACGCCCGCGCGCATGGCAACGCGCAGAAAGTTAGACAGGGCCTTGTCGGCGAGCGCCACGCCCGCGTCGGGGTGCCAGAGCGCGACCTCGTCGGGGGCCAGAGCGACCTGCGGCCAGCGATCGAGGGCGTCGGCGGCCTTCACCATCTCGAAGCTCGCGCCGCACTCGCTTAGAGCATTGGCGTTGTTCTCGATTGCCTCGCCCGCATCGAACCCACCGGTGGTGAGCACCAGGCTCTCGCCGGTTTCCCCCTCGGCCGCGCGCCAGAGCGACAACGCCTCCTGGGCCATGGCCACATACATCGGGTCTGGATACGAAAGTCGGAAGATGCGCGACGTACCGTGGCTCGACCCCCGCTTGTGTCCCGGTTCGAACTGCTCTACGAGGTTGACCGTGAGACCCGATCGCGACAGCGCTCGGGCGGTTGCGGCACCCATGATTCCGGCGCCGACGATTACGACGTCGGATTCGTACACGTTCATTGAGACGACGCCTCTTTCTCCTTGAGCACGCGACGGAGGATCTTGCCGGAGGCCGATTTGGGTATCTCGTCCACCACCTCTACGCGGCGAATCCGCTTGTGGGGCGCCACCCGCTCGGCCACATAGGACACGATCTCGTCCTCGCCGAGCTCCTGCGCAAGCACGACGAAGGCTTTGGGAATCTCGCCGGCTTCCTCGTCTGCGACTCCGATGACCGCAGCATCCGAGATCTGAGGATGGGACAGGAGGATCGACTCGAGCTCGGCCGGAGCAACCTGCATCCCCTTGTACTTGATCAGTTCCTTCAGCCGGTCGACGAGAAAGAAGTAGCCGTCGGAATCGACCCGCCCGATGTCGCCCGAGTGCAGCCAGCCATCGGAGTCGATGGTGGACGAGGTCGCCGCGTCGTTGTTGAGGTAGCCCTTCATGACCTGCGGCCCGCGGATCCACACCTCGCCCAGCTCGCCGGGCGCGACCTCCTCGCCGCTGGCCGGATCGACGACGACGCACTCGGTGTTGGGGATCGGAGGTCCGATGGACCCCGGCTTGTTCTTAGCGGGGTCCTCGGGAGCGGCGTGTGTCACCGGGCTCGTCTCGGTCAATCCGTAGCCCTGCATCACGTGACAGCCGAGACGCTCCGAGGCCACAGCGGCGAGATCGCCGCCGAGAGGGGCCGCACCCGACATGATGACCGAGAGACTGGACAGATCGTACCTATCGACGAGCGGATGCTTCGCGAGCGCGAGGATCACCGGTGGAACCAAGAACGAGCGAGTCGTTGCGTGCTTCTGTGACAGTTCGAGGAACTGCTCGAAATCGAAACGAGGCATGGTCACGATCGTGGCACCGGAGCGCAGGCCGGCATTCATGATCACCGTCATGCCGTAGATGTGAAAGAAGGGCAGCAGGCCGATGAAGCGGTCCTCGCCATCCATGCCCTGTGCACCGAGGAACTGGCAGATGTTGCTCACCAGGTTGTGGTGAGTCAGCATGACGCCCTTGGGCAGGCCCGTCGTTCCGCTCGAGTACGGCAACACGACCAAGTCCTCTTTGACGTCCAGGCTCACCTCGGGAACCTCCGCGCCCGCTCCCAAGAGATCCGTTACCGGTGTGGCCCCCTCGCCTTCCCCGAGGAGGAAAATCTCCTCGACGCCCGCCTTGCCCGCGGCTTGAATCGCGGGCTCCAAGAACGGTGGGACGGTCAGCAGGAACCTGGCCTTCGAGTCCTCGAGCTGAAAGGCCAGCTCGTCGGCCTTGTAGAGAGGGTTGATGGTCGTGTTGATGCCTCCGACGGACGCGACGGCGTGGAATGCGACCGCGTACTCCGGAAGGTTGGGAAGGTAGATCGCAAAGCAGTCGCCCTTGCCGAAACCGCGGGCGGTCAAACCGGCTCCCATTGCTCTTACTGCACCGAGGAGGTCTTTGTAGGTGATGGTCCGTCCACTGGGACCGTCGATAAGCGCGGGCTTGTCGCCGAACTCCGCCGCTCGTTCGAGCACGAAACTCGGAAGCGGAACCTCAGGGATGTCAACCGCCGGATACGGACTCGTAACGACCATCTCGGTTCCCCCTTATCGACGACCTCCCGTCGAGTGTCCCACTTTGCGGCCGTGCAGGAGCGAGCGATTCGGGTTATGCAGGCGCCATGGACTTCGACTCTATGGGCATCTTCAGTTGGATCCTGGCGGGGATCATCATCGGTGCCGTGGCGCGCCTGCTGCTCCCGGGGCGAGATCCGATCGGATGTCTGGCGACGATTGGGTTGGGCATCCTCGGCGCCGTGGTAGGAGGCTTAGTCTGGCGGGAACTGTTCGACCGCCGAGACGACATCTCGTGGATCGGCGCCATTATCGCCGCGATGATCCTGCTCTTGATCTTCCGCTCGTTTACCTATGGAAGACGGTGACTATTTTCCCTCGGAGCGGGCGTCCCCCGGGCGGCAGGCCAGGCGGGCTTTCTTTCGAGTCATAAGATCGGTGCGGCCGAGCGACCCGTCCAGCCATACCGTTCGCTGGCGGTTGCCGATGGATGCGTAGGCCTGATCGCCCCGGTTGCAGGTCACTAGGCGAGGAGCGCCACCGCCGACGGAGATGAGCCAGACGTCGCGTCCCACGTGCTTACGCTCGTACTCGGGATCTGTGAAACCATATTCGTCCGTGTAGACCAGGAACTTGTTGTTGGCGGAGATGTGCGGTGGTTCGGGCGTGATCCCGTCGTAGAACGGCGCGACTTCGTGCGATTCCCTGATCAGTGCCTTTTTCCTCTTGCCGTTGTGCTTCGCGCGCATGATCGCCCCGGTGCCGTCGCCGTTGGCATCCTGGAACCAGAAGATATGGGTGTCGTTCAACGCAGGCGGGCCGAGATAGGCCTTCGGATCGGCGTGCTTGATGGTCGTACCGGCACCGGTCTTGAAGTCCTTGATGCCTATCCGCGGCGCACGGAAGCCTTTGCCCAAGTCCCACCAGGCGATCTTCCTTCCCGCCACCTCCGGATACAGTTCATCGCCCTGGCCACGGGTGATCCGCTTCGGGAGCTTTCCGATGCGGCGCGCCCAGATGTTCGTCGCTTTGTCTAACCGCTCCCACGCCACCAGATTGCCGGCGATGGAAGGGAACCATTCGAAGGACGAAGTGGCGGCAATAGTCCTTTGGCCCCCACCCAGCTTGCGATTGAGAACGTCGAAGCCCAGCCGGTTGCCCACGATGCGTCCGCGCGCCCATACGATCTGCTTGCCGCTTATATCGGGCTGCTCCTCGTAAAGGACACCGCTGCCGGCGTTGTTGACTTGGATGAGGTTTCCTGCTCCCGACACGTTGCCCACGACGATGTCTTGCGGCTCCTCGAAGATCCTCTCTTTGTCGGTGTAGTTGCCGACCACGAATCGGGATCCCGAGACCTGAGGGGCACCGTGATAAAAGCCCAGCGGCACGATGTCCTCGATCAGCGACTTGGCGTCACTGGTATCCGGCTGGTCGTCCCAGCCTTCCACGATGTTTTTCTCGTCGAATGCCTCATTGATCACCTCGAGCTGCTCGGGGGTGGCGTCGAGTTGTTCGGCAGATCCCAGAATCGCGTTGCGGCCGTCGACGAAGTCGTCCAGCGGAGTGCTCCACTCCGTCAGCGCTCGGTACATGATCTGATCGGCGAAGGCGGGATCGCCGAGCCCTTGGCGGATGTCCCACAGCGCGCCCGAGAAGACCGTCGAGTTGAGGTGCACGCCGCCGTTGTCGTAGTCGACGAGGTAGAAGCCGTAATCATCGGTGGTGGTGTCGTCGTTCAGGTCGCGCAGCGGACATTCCCATTTCGCCGGGTCGTCAACGCGGCAGAGATCCTCCGCGATGTATCCGGCCTCGGGGACGTCCATCGCGGTGCCCGAGACGGTTACGTCCACAGCGTTGCCGAAGTAGTCGGCGTAGGCTTCGTTCATCGCGCCGGACTGACTCAGGTAGACGAGACCACCACCGGGGGTGTGGTCGATCACTCCATGCG
>JBOGWW010000094.1:0-6353 GCA_050693655.1 Actinomycetota bacterium
GGCTTGAAGTCAAGCCCGAGGAAGTCGCACAGGCTTCCTACGACGGCGGTCGGCTGGGAGACGAGATCCTCATAGCGAATCGTCATGACCCTGTCCGGGTGCGCCTGCTCGGCGGCGACTCCGGCTCGGGCCGCGGCCCGCCACGAGAGGGCGTCCCAAACCGGGTCGTAAGACTTGATCAAGCTCTTGTAAGCGCGCTCCTCCCGGCGATACTTGTCGGTCCAGATGGCGGCCCTTCGGACCTTCTTGGAGGCAAGTATGTCCCGCGGATCCCTCACCGCGACCACGAACCGCGAATCGGGGATCACCCGTGCTATGTGATCGATGTGAAACACATGCGCGGGGGTCTTCTCGAGCCAGTGACTCTTGCCGGCCATCCGGGCCAGTTGATCCTGAACGATGCTGAACGTCTCTGCATACTGCCTCGACTCCGAGACGTCCGACAACAGCTCCTCGAACTGAGCGTCGGAGAGTCGGATCGGGGCGGAACCCGGGGGCGTGGGATCCCGGCCGAGCCGGTAGCCGCTGCCGACGATGTGCAACACGAAGCGCGTGAAGTCCTCTAGCACGCGGTCGTCGGAGAGGTCTGGATACGCTTGCCGGATCATCGCCAATCGGTCGAAGAACTTCGTCTCGCGCCCGGTAGTGAAGACGGCCGGGTTCCTCCTAATGACATTGAGGAGCAGGGTGGTTCCAGAGTGCATGTAGCCGACGACGAAGATCCGGCCCCCCGAGCTCGCCACGTTGGATGCGGACGGCGTTAGGTCATCCTGCAAGAACGACCTCCGGGGCTTCGTGTTCCTGGGCGACGTCGTGAGACAAGACGACCATGGTGGCATAGATGATTGCTAGCCACACGTACTTGTAGCCCAGGTTCGCCAGGAAGGTGTTGGCGCAAAGGACGCCAACGAGACCCGCAAAGGGTGGTCCACGCAGCTGTCGGGGCAGACGGCTGACGTCTCGCAGCAAGAAGCCAAGTGCGAGCAACAACAGGGTGATCCCGAGGAAGCCGATTTCCACCGTCACCTGCACCCAGATGCTGTGGGATCTGGCTCCTAGGCGGTGCCCTGTAGAGTCCGGGCTCAAGCCCAGCGTTGCGTTGTAGACATGCCCGAAGGTTCCCCAGCCGCTGCCCAGCCAGCAGTGCTCCTCGCACGCGGTCAGACCCACCATCCAGGTGTTCGTCCGGCCGGAGGATCCAGTGTTCTGGACATGACTCCGGGTCGCATCGGGCAACGCTTGGAACACGACGAACCCGATGACCGCGACGATGCTCAGCGCGGTCACGCCTGCGACAATGCGCCGGCGTTCGTTGAGCACCATCACTATGAGCATCAGGACCAACGAGAGGAGCCCACCCCTTGACCCGGTCAGTGTTATGGCGGTCGCGATCGAGGCCATCGTGGCGAACCACACCAGGCGGGATGCCATGCGGGAAGCCCGCAACCCCCTTCCCGCCGACACTGCAAGCGGCAACAGCAGCGTCGCCGCCGTGATGTTGGCGCCCGCCCCCTTCCCGCCTCCACCGCCGGCCGTCGCCAGACGGGGCGTTCCGCCTTCCGTCGTGGGAAGACTTCCCTGCGCAAGCATGATGAGACCGCTGATGGCGATGATCGCTCCGCTCACGACGATAGCGACCTCGAGAGCCCGGACGTCACTTCTCTGAACCGGCATGAGCGAGATCACCAAGAAGAGAGCGGCAACGCTGAAGATCACGAAGAATTCGGCCACCGTGACCTGCCGGTCGAAGGACCACAAGGAGGTCATCGCAACCAAGCCGATGAAGAGCATCCACAGGGGCACGCTCGGGAGCAGCCGGGTGGAGCGCCGTTTGGACACGGCGAGGTTCGCAACCACTGCGACGGCGGTCAGGATGCCGAGCAGAGACGAAACCGTCTCGAATCGTTGGGGCAGTCCCAAGGGCAGATTGAAGCCGGAGCCGAAAGGGACCAGAAGTGCGTAGACGACCAGCAAATACCTGAGTGGAGCGCGGACGGCGAGCACTATGGCGGCCGCCAGTAGCGGTATGAACGCGGCGAGAACAAGCGCCGTGGTGGCACTCATGCCGACGGATCCCCCGGAGGGGCATCGGGTAGCCGTCCGACGCGCCGGGCAAGCCCCGCATCCTCCGCTCCAGGTGGAGCGCCCCGCGAGCTCTCTGCCTCGTCGGGGGCCGGTGATCCGTGTTGCATTCGATGTCTCCGCCTTGTTGGACAATCAATTCGCGCCGGATGGCCCAGATCACGACGCCGGGGAATCCAGGGTCAGAGAGTATGCGAAGGAATGCTCTATTAACAGGGGCTTCGCCGTGGAATGGGGCGGGCTCGACGGACCATGTTCCCGACGACGCACGAGAGACACCCCCGCCGGGTACGAAAGTCGGTATCTCCCCGGCACCAAAGTCGATATCCTCTGTGCGTGCAAAGGTGGACATCCCACGGGAGTTGGGTGCCCGCGGACAGGGCTCGACCGGGGGCGAGATCTAACCTGCCCCCGGCGCCTGGGTTTCGGTGGTGACCTCGCAGGGGGAGGATCCGCGCCTGCCCAACTTCCTGATCGTCGGCGCCATGAAGGCGGGAACCACGAGTCTCTATCACTATCTCCGGCCGCACCCGCAGCTGTTCATGGCGAGCATCAAAGAGCTCGATTTCTTCGTGGAGGAACTGAACTGGAGTCGGGGGATCGAGTGGTACCGCAGACAGTTCGCCCGTGCCGGCCGATATCCGGCAAGGGGCGAGGCGTCTACCAACTACTCCAAATATCCGCGATTCAAGGGAGTGCCCGAACGCATCGCCAAGCTCGTGCCGCAGGCTCGCCTCATCTATGTCGTACGGGACCCGATCGAGCGCATGCGCTCGCACTACCAGCACAGCTTCGCCCTCGGCGTTGAGAGGGCACCCATCTCAGACGCTCTGATCAACAATCCTGCCTACCTGATGAGCAGTCGCTATGGCCTGCAGGTCGAGCAGTACCGGGACCATTTCCCTCCCGACCAAGTGCTTATCGTGACCAGCGAGGAGCTGCGTGACCAGCGGGCGCATACCATGGTGCGCGTGTACCGCTTCCTCGGCATCGATGTCGGCTACATCGCGCCGACGCTCGATCGCGAGTACTACAAGACGAAAGAAAGAACTCAGTACTCCCCGCTCATCGCCTCCCTGCGAAATACGCTGAAGAAGCGAGTGCCCTACAGCAAGCGCGCGAAGGAGCTGGTCGATTCCCTGGGTCAGCGGCCTAAACGCTTCACGAGCCATAGGCGGGAACGCCGGGACCATTCGAGTCCCGCACCGGCACCGAACACCATTCCCGACACGACGAGGACTAGGCTCGAGGAAATCCTTGCGGAGGACGTTGCGCGGCTACGTGCCTACATGCCGCCAGGCTTCGACGGTTGGGGGATCGGCTAAACCGCCCGCCACCCAGACGGGGCGCGTCCTGATGGGCAACTAAGGCGAGGGGCTCTCGGTCGGAAGCGGAGAGGGCTCCGGGGTGGGGATCTCGGTGGGAGCCGGTGTCACCGGGGGGTCGGTTGACTCCGGCGACTTGACCGGCTCGGCCTCGTCGTCCGATGCGAGTGAGTCGGAGATTGATGCAGTCCGGGCGACCGCAGTCTGGAAGACCTTGAAGCGGAACCAGCTGTCCTTCAGACCCAGCGCATTGCGGGTGTTCCAACCACTCACGCGGAGGGTTCTCTTGGAGCCGACGATCTTCAGACCGTTGACCGCCACCCTGCCCGACACGCCCGTGCGAACGATCACGAGCTTCTTCAACTTGCCAAAGGAGCCAAAGCTGTTCGTGAGCTTGGTCCTCAGGGCAGCCCAGCTCATCGTCAGGCTCCAGCGGAAATTGGGGTTGGCCCCACCCGCCCTGTCGTAGGGGTCCTTCACGCCCCGCAGATACGACACCTGCGGCGATCCCCACACGATGCTGTTGGCTTCCGTGTGACCTCCGGACGACGAGGAGTACAGCGCCGTGATCGGCTTGCCGCCGGCCAGGATGACCTTCTTGTTCGTGCTGTCTACGGCCTTCTTCCAGTTCTTCCAGTAGGTGCCCGAGCCGGTGCGCTTCGCCTCGCCGACGAAGACCTGGTCGGATACCGAGTCGTAAACGGTGCAGAAGCAGGGCACCCCGCGATTGCGGCTCGTCCGCATCTTCGCGAAGGCGTAGGTGCGCCCGGCCATCGCCTGCGACCTGAGAGTCTGTCGCGGCCACGACGACGGAACCTCACCGAGGCCGTACAGGTACGGCTGCATGCCGAGCACCGCGACCTGACTGAGGCACTTGCCGACCGAGCAGCCACTCGAGGAGTAGGAGACGAACTCCAGCTTGCCGTAGGCGACCGCATAACCCTTGCCGTCCGTGTCGACCTGGGTTCCGTAGGGCGCGTAGTGAGCGACGATCGGACGCTTCGTGCTGCCGAAGACGGTCCGCCCGTTGCGCCTGACCCTATTGCCGTTCTTGAAGATCCGCGCCCCCCCGGTGGACGCAGCTTCAAGCCTGAGCGCGGCGCCCGGACGAGCCGTCACGATGTTGGTCGTGGAGCCCTTGACCCTCAGGACGACCCGGCCGCCGTCCTTGGCCTTGGCACGGGGCCTGATGGTGATCGAGGAGCGCCCTTGGAGCATGGACACGCGCACCTTGGCGCGTACGTTGCGCCTAACGACCTTGGCGCCGGTGTAGTAGTGGCGCAGGATCCTCTCGCCCCTCCAACCGTGCTGCGCGTAACCAAACGCGCCGTACTGCGACATTCCGATGCCGTGGCCCCAACCGCGGCCGTTGATCCTGACCATCTTCTGGGCGCTGGCCGGTGGAGCAACCAGGGCAAGTGTCAGCAGCGCGACGACCACGGTCGCCACGAGCGAGTACCTAAAGGACACTGGGGTTGATCGCATCGAGCTATCGTCTCCTGAATCGCACAAAACGGTAATACGCAAAATCGTTGCAACTTCTTCAACATCGTCATCAAAGCCGTGATGCTTCAGCCGAGGCGCTGGTACCCGGCCAGGGTTTGCCGACCGGTGCGCTCCCAGGTGAAGGAGGCGGCCCGCGCTCTCCCCCTGACTGCCAACCTCTTTCTAGCATCGGCATCGAATGCCAGCACCCTGAGCCCCTCGGCCAGCGCGTCGGCGTTCAGGGGATCCACCAGTAGCGCGGCGTCGCCGAGCACCTCCGGGGCGGCCGGATAGGCACCGACCAGGGCGGGCGTGCCCGCCGCCATCGCCTCGAGCGGGGGCAGCCCAAAGCCCTCGTACAACGAGGGATAGCAGAAGATCTCGGCCGTCGCCAGGAGCCCCGGAAGGGTCTCCTCCGGCACCCGCCCCAGCAGCATGACCCTCTCCGTTTCGGGCGGTGCCTGGCCCCATCCCCTGGCGCCGGCGACGACCAGGCGCCACCCGTCGAGCTCGCCCCGGACGGTCTTCCAGGCCTCGAGCAGGCGGGGCAGGTTCTTGCGGGGCTCGATCGTCCCCAGCGCCATGACGAAGGGACCCGGAATTCCCATGCGCCCGAGGGCGAGCTCGCTCAACCGGCCGGCCCCGAAGAAATGGGGGGCGATCCCCTCGGGAGTGACGATCAGGCGGTCCTCATCGACCTCGAAGTGTTCGACGATCTCCTCCGCGACCGCGCGCGTCGGGGTGACGACGAGGCTCGCGCGCGCCAGCGACCAGGGAACGAGGTAGCGAAGGCGTTCTCCCCCCGGAAAGGTGTCGTCTCTCAGAAACGAGAGGTCGTGCACCGTCAGCACTCCGGGGGTCCGGTCGAGTGCGGGGAGCACGAAGTTGGTGGCGTGCACGATGTCTACACGGCCCACGAGGGACTCGATGGCCGGCCGGCCGAAGCGTCGCCACGATGCCTGGACGAGCCGCGCCGGCGCCCGCATCCGTTTGAGGGGCTCCGCGGAATCGCCCTTGAGGGCAACCGCATAGCGGACCAGCTCAACGTCCTGCATCTCCAGCGAATGGCCGAGTTCCCGCACGTAGCGCCCCACTCCGGTCGGAGGATCGAGCAAGGGGGCGCAGTCGAGCGCCACGCGCAAGGTCACCGGAGGCTCATCAGAAGGTGACTGCTTCGGCCTCGTCTGGGTTGGCCTCGTAATAGTCGATGGTGCGGCGCAGCCCCTCCTCGAGGGACACGCGTGCCTCGAATCCGAAGAGCTCGCGCGCCCGCGTCACGTCGACTCTTCGCCGAGGTTGGCCGTCGGGGCGGGTCGTATCCCATTCGAGCTCACCCTCGAAGCCCACGAGCTTCGCGATCAGCTCGGCGAGCTCCTTGATCGAGATCTCCTCGTTGGTGCCGAGGTTCACAGGCTCGGCGCCGTCGTAGCGCTCAGTGGCGGCGACGATCCCCTCGGCCGC